>JAGXLK010000365.1 GCA_018334735.1 Planctomycetota bacterium
GGGACATTCTGGAAATTTCTTGTTCCGGACCAGAACGCCGGTTTCCACGGCGGGAGATCCCTCGATGCTCACGTTTTTCAAACCGGCTCCGTCGCCGGTCAACCACACGGCGACATGATGCGTCGGCGGGACCGCTCCATCGTCGGCAGCAAAACGATCGATATCCTCGTTACGTAAGACAACAAGATCTTCGCGTTCGTCCGACTCGAGGTCTTGTGGTGGTAAATCATCAGCGAGGGAAAAAGCAATCGCTTCAAGCTTCATCTGCCCGCCGCGGACATTCCTGAACTGAATTCTGTGTTGTCCGTCTTCCAGACGGACCTCCGCCGAACAGCTCCATCGAAACGTGTGGAAACTCCCCGTATTGGGTAAATTCTCAAGCGGCACTTCGCGCTCGTCATCAATAAAGATTGACATTTTTCCGCTTACACCCGGCTTGCGACGATACGACATCTCCGTCGCATAGCGCACATAAACGGTCCATTTCCCGCACGATGGAATATTCACCGGGAACTCCATTCTGTTGCCGGGCAGACTCACCCCGGTTGGCTCAGTATGAGTGCCACGCTCTAAAGGGACCTCAAAAGGCTCGGGACTTGTTACGCGGCAGCGCAAAACCGTATTTTTATCCCCTGTTCCCTGGAGAATTACGTTCGGTCCGAGTTTCAACGTTTTATCGAGCAGAATCTCCCCCTCCGGCAGCGTCACCACTCCTCCCCCCTCTGATACCGCAAGGTCGATGGTTTCTTGAAGCTCCGCGCAGTCCAGATCTTCACAGGCCCATTCTTTGAGTTTGTTTTCGTCCCTTTCGACAATCTGTAATTTCGCGGGGCGACTCCACCCAATTTCCCCTCCAACACCAGTATGAACCAACAGCCGGTATTGGTCCGCTACAAGATCTTCTGGCAAAGAACACCGCACGGAATATTTGCCGCAGCATTTAACATTCAGTGTAACAGCTTCCTCGGATCCACTTTTCTGGAGAAAAACATACGGCCGACCTTCGTCCGGACGGCGGGCCAGATTTCTTCCGAAAAGCCGCAGATCACTCCCCGCCTGAGCCAGATCGGGCATAACCCACCATAGCTCAGGGACATTCAGAACAAATGGACGGGACCACCCGCTCTCAGAACGCACGTATCCGACGAAAAGTCCATCGTAACACCTCTGCGGAACGGTAGCGGAAAGGTAACGGCCCGTGCAAAAATGCACCTGCGGCCGGTATTCTTCTCCACCGGGCTGCCTGTCGCTCATTCCCCACAACACGACATCGGAAGTCAGATTTTCTCCTGCCAGGAAAAAAGTCTGATCCGGGCCCGCTTCCGGAGAATGGGAGTAGATTTTCGGAGCCCCTAAATTGAATTCATGGGCTGGAGGACAGAATCCGTAACCGGGCGATTTGATGGCGGGAGTCGCAAAGTCAAAATCGGGAACATTAACTGGCGTTTGCGAACTGGTTACATTCGACATTCGGTAAGTCTCTGCAGTAAACGAAGAGGGGATTTTTTGAGAAACAGGTGAGAACGACAAAGACGCTCATTTTAACCAATACCGGCCGAAGTGCAAATACAGCAAAATACGACCTTAATTTGCAAATAAGGAAAACTCGTGATAAATTTATGCTATCTTCTATCTGGACAGAATAATAGTTATTCGGCTATTCGGGTACTTGACTGAGTGGCCGTTCAGCAGATGCAACTTCCCGTTCAAAGCAGAAAGGAAGGATAAGTAATGATGCATCGGAAGATCGTCGGAATGCTGGCTGTCGTGCTCCTCGGCACAATGCTGGTCGGTTGCGCACACACCCCCGGTGGTATTGCGCCGTCCACGACTCCTATTAACGGCCGCTCTTACAGGAAATTAGGTCCCACAAGCGCCACCGATAGCTATGTCCTGCTGTTCGGGTTTCTCCCGATCAAAGGTTCCAACGCAACCAGTACCGCTGTTGAAGCTGCAAAGCGTAAACAGGGCGCCGATGCGCTGATCGACGTCACGGTCGACGGGTACTTTCAATGGTGGATTCTTTTCACACGCCACGCTATTGAGGTGCGCGGAACCGGAATCCAATTCACGGATTCGGGGGAGTGACCTTCACATTTAACGCCGTCCCGAGCGTCCCGACACAGAAAAAAAGTCGGGGCGCTTATTTTTTGGCCGACGAAATCGGCACATATCCCGTCTCGCCAATAAATCTTTGTCCTTCTCCGGTCAGAAACCATTGCCGCAATTTGACGGCAGCATGATTTTGCTTCAGACCTTTGCGCGTAACAACATAGACTTCCGTTACCCAGGGGTAAGTCCGGTTGGCAATCGATTCGCGCGATGGTTTCACGCCGTTGATCGCGAGCATTCTCACAACAGGTTTCGGTTCTGTAGCAACCTTCTGTTGCTTCTGAGACGACCGAATCTGCCGGTCCCGCGGAAACGGCGACATATAGCGCTGATAGTAGAAGAACGTAAAACCGATTCCCGCTTTATCACTGTGCAAGAGATTGTATGGCCCCGTCATTCCGTGTCCGATCATAGACCGGCCGCCCACGATTTTACGATTTTTCATGACCAGCGTCTTCATCGTCTCCTGGCTACCGGAATTTCGGTTCCGGACATACGCATGAATCGGGTGATCTGAACCCCCGACCTCCTTCCAGTTCTTGATTTTACCCCGGTTATCCTTCCTTTTCGTATAGATATCACGTACCTGTCCAGCCGTCAGGCCAGTCACGGAATTGGATTGGTGGCACAGAAAGACAAAGGCATCAAGTGCGATTGGGGTATAAACCAGCTCCATATCCTTTTTCCTCATAAGTTTTCGCTCGTCTTCACTTGGGAGGCGGCATTCGTAAATCAAATCCGTCTGGCCTTCAATCAATCGTGTATACGATCCGTGCGTCCCATAATGCACGATTCTTCCGTAGAGCCGGTTATCATACCTCTTGTGAATCGGATCGCTCTGCTTGTAATCCGCCTTAAGTGGCCGCAGTCGCCGTTCCATGCCGTGCCCTCGCTGTGGCCACCGGCATTCTCGGTTCAGCAGTCGACATGCCACCCACACACCCAGTGGCTCAGCGGACGTCGATCCGCTCGTGCGAGGATACTTCTCCAGTTCGAAAAAAAGTTCTTCCGGTCGATCAAGTTTCGTCGGCTGGGTCTTCACTTTTCCCGGGATAAGATGGGGCTCTTTGAGCCTGACTCTTTCTCCCGCATCACAAAGACCCGCCATCACCAGCAGCGAGACCACAAAAACCATCGTTCCATATCGCATCGTTCCCTCCTCCTTTCCCGGCGAAAAAACCCCGTCACATTACATAAAAAGTCGAAAACCTTTCCTTCACGACAAAGCGGGTACCGACGCCACCTTTCATTGCCGGAACATATTCTACCAGATTTTTCCTGTCACCCGTGTAACAAGTCTGTAACAGCTTGGAACTTCTATCTAAAGACTTGAAAGGCAACTAAAATCGGCCCTACGAAGACGATAGGCCATCATCTTCCAGCCAAACCGGGCTCGCCCAGGCCTGTTCCCCGTCTTTCTGACGCAAATGGACGAAATAATAGTCGACTTCACGCTCTGAACCGTGATCCTCATACCGGATATCCAGGTCCCATCGTCCTTCCCCAGCTTCGGAAAAAAGCAACTCCCTATTGCGGAAAATTTCTACTTCCGCAATCGCACTTGTTCCGTGAACTTCAATCCTCAGTGTTCGGGGCGTATCCGGCAGCAATGAGGCCTCTCCGCCCATCGGCTCGCCATTTACACTGAAATCCAGCAAAATCCGCGCCCTCGTGGTCCCATAGCAACGACGCTCCTTGAGGCCATTCCAGATCCCCTCCCGTGTGAGTTCATCGGAATAAATGGCTGCCAGCCCCCCCTGAAAACTGCTCAGAGTCCACCAGAAATCGTCGCCTGGATGACCGAGCGAATGATCCGCGCTGGCGATAAAACCAAGTCTGATGCCCCGTTCAAGCGCGTGGGTCACAAAACTCTCCGGCGGGCGCTCCCCACCCGGCACAATACGGGGACGGCTCTCCGGGGAAAAACCACAACCCCAGTGGCTGTAAACTTCCACCACATGTTCCAGTTCGGGATCGTGTTTCTCCCAGTTCGTCGGAACATGGAGGTGCGGTATCACCATTACCTTTTCGCCTGAGTTCTTCTTCAGAACTGCGTAGGTCTCCTCCGTGGTGCCCTCCGGAACGCATCC
>JAGXLK010000366.1 GCA_018334735.1 Planctomycetota bacterium
ACGCCGAACTGCCCGACGGCCGTATAACGTCTGCCCTGGCGGAGCTTCAGGGCATCGGAGATAATCTTCTCTCCCTCCGGTTCCGGCAGAATCGCCTTCGGTTCATCCCCACCCGCCACAGGATCAGCCAGAAGATCTTCCGCTTCATCTGTCGATTTGCTTGAAGAGCGGATCTCCTCCGAAAGCGTCCACATCGTCCATTGCGTCGGACCTTTCCCGAGCGCCTCGATACTGTCGCGGAACACAAAATAGTTGGGACCAAGAGGTTTGTCATCTTTTATGAAAAGTATCTGCCGTTTCCATTCGGCGCGTCCTCCACCCGCTCGTGAAGGCCATCCTTCGATTGTCAAACCCGGTGGCATATCGGGTTTCCCGCCGCCGGTGAGTGTGGCGTCCGCTTCCACATAATCCTGTCGCGGCAAACCGCTGAATCCCGACACCCTGCCACGCGCATTGCTGTCTGAATGGGCGATGCTGACCCGGTTGTGCATGAACGACTGCGCCACACGCGGTTTGTACTGCGGGCCGAAATCCGTCGCCAGCGGCACACCTTTGGCGTAGATATGGACGCTCCCTCGATCGTGACCGTAATGCGCGTGAAACCGGCCCTGGTGCATGACCAGATAGTTTTCGTGTTCGCCGGGAAAGGTATCCCGCAGGACGACTCCGAAATAGGGGAACAATTCGGATGTCCAATCGGGAACTTCCGCCGGCAAAGACCGATCGGCCAGCACTTCTTCGTAAAAGGCCAGTGCCGGGAAACCGCCGCGAAGACTATAACCCATCTCCTGCCAGACCCACTGCATCGTCCGGCTGAAAGCCGGATCAATCTCCCGGTAAATACTGGCAAACCAGCCGTAAACCAGCGACCGCGCGCCCCCGGGTCCATCTCCGATAGCCGGGATCAAACGCTGGTTGTGATACCGCGGATCAGGTGGAGAAACCAGTTTCGCGTTGAAGGTCATGGTTTTGCGCAGCTGCGGACCGGTGAAAAAATTCCTGATCCCGGCGTTTCGCAACGCCAGAGATCCCGCCACGATGCCGGGAATACTTGCGAATTGATAGTGCGGGTTCTCCAGCCACGCCCCCTTCGGCCCGACCCAGTGTTCCAGCTCGTGGTCGTATTCCTCCATCGCCGCTTCGGCCCACTCTTCCGATTTCGGATGGTTGCGCAGGAGACAGGCATAAATACAAAGCGCCGAGTGCATCATCGATGTCATGTTGGGGTTGGCCGAATAGCGGCGTTCCTTCGAATAGTTGTCGGGGTCGGCCAGCTGATAAGCCACGAAGGCCGCCCGGGAAAGCCACTTCCGACGTTCCTGCTCGGAGACGTATTTTGTGCCCATTGCCAGATCCATCATATTGGCGGCACTCACCGCGCTGCGGCAGGTCCGCGGCGGATCGTTCGTCGGCGCAATGAACAGACCCGGCTGGATCAAATAGCGATTCAGAATCCCCTGAAGAGTCCCGCCGGCCGCATAGGCAATACCGCGGGCATAATCCTCGTTCCCGCTGACAAGATAATAAGTGATGTATTCATCGCTTCGACCATGGGAACGAGCGTAGTTCCAGCCCTCCGCAGGATTCTCCTTTTTCACCAGTTTCCAGTGCACCTGCCGGAGATTGAAACCTTTTTTCGTCGCTGGATTCTCGATGCGGGGTTTCCAGTATTCGCTTTCTTTCGCCCGCTCGCGAAAGTCTTCCAGTTGCTCGGATGTGAGATAAAGCCGGGGGAATTTCTTGAAGTCCATATCCCAGTCGAGAACCCAGTCTTTTACTCTGTTGAGGCGTGCGGTGGTGTATTTAATGTGCCACTGCTGGGGAGGCGTAGCCCGCAGACGCGCTTTCTCATCGTCCGGGTAAGCACCCTCGGCGGGGAGCGAACCGATCATCCAGTAGCGGTCGCCGCGGTTGAGATTGAACCGCAGTTCTGGCCCTTTCTCACCGCAGACCAATCGTCCGTAACCGCCGTCGGCGCCCGTCTCGGGATCAATCCAGCCCGAACCATCCCGGCTCGCGACGTAGAGCAAGAAACTATCGTCGCGGTCTTCCTTTTTGTCCTCCTCGTCCAGAGGCAAGGCGGGCGCATCGCCGAGCGCCGTTTCCGGATCGGGCTGTTTCTGCAGATCGGCACCGGGTTTGGTGACGGGTTTCTGGTTAACACCCAGAGCCATCCACAACCCTCGCCGAGGGCCTTTCCACCAATGGACCCACGGCTCAAGTGTGAATTGTATTTCCGCACTATCGCGTTCGAGCTGTTCTTTGCGCTGCCATCTACCGTTGATACCGGCCTCGCGGAACAGCAGGTAGTCGGGTTGGAAACCCTCGTGCAAATCAATCGCAAACCGGGCCTTTTCCTGGTTCACGTCGAACTGCTCCTCCACCAGGATGACCGGTTCCCCCGCCATAACGCGGAAACGAAGCGTCCAGAATTTGTCTTCCGGAAAATCATAACGACATTCGATGTCCGCGAAGATTGCTCCTCGGCGGACAATTCGGCTTTCGAAGTTTTTGATTTCCGTTGCGTCCACGAGCCGGCTTCCACCCACCCACTTTCCCGAACCGAGCCGGACAGCCAGGACGGGACCGTTCTCATAATTTCCAACGCCGGTTGGGACACGAATGCCGGTGCGGGAATTCCACACGCTCAACATCTTTTTGCCGCTGTCCCATTTCAGATCCGGATTTGCGATTTGGGGGCGTTTTTGTCTGACGAGGTTCCGGGAAACGCTTCCTCCAGGCGGAAGATCCACAAAAAAGGCTATCCGGCGGCCATCTTCGGCCTCGAAGGTCTGGAACGACTCTGGCTGGCCGTTTCCATTAAGCAAACAAAGCTTCCCGGGTTGCGTCTTTGCCGCCTCCCCATGCAGCGGAAAAATCACCATTTCATGGCGCCAGTCTCGGCCGATATGTTCCTCGATTTTGAAAGGCTGAAGGGGTTTGTCGGCAGATCGGGCAGCAGGCGCCAGGAACTGAAAAATGAAGGCGGAAAAAACCAGTGTGGCCGTGTAGAATGATTTCATTCGTCAGCGTATCCGGGAGAAATGTAAAGGGAGCGCCTCGAGACTTTCCTGCGGGTTCAATCGAGGAAACCCGTATAAAGTAGTTGGTCATCGTATTGAGAGATCAAATTTCCGCTGGTCCAGCCTATGTACGGCCAGTGAACGTGGTAAACGCTGTTCCAGTTAACGTAATGAAGTTCAAGGGGCCACCAGTGTTCCCCCCGGCTTCCCGGCAAGGACATACCCCAGGGATTGTTACCTCCCTGGTCGGTCTCGGACCATGGGTACCATTGGGCGTGTCCGTCGAGGAGTCCGACGTTCATTCCATCCTGGTGGTTGGGATCAACGTAGCTGTAATCCTTACTCGGGGTGTCTCTTCCGAAAAGCGATTGGTCGGCCGCCACGGCCCAGCGAGTGGCCGTGCGGACCTGACTCCGGTAGAGCGGGACCGATGCCCAGCTGTCCCACCCGATATCATCTTCCCAGCCGCCGCCGACGTATTTGTAGTCATTGAAACCGTCGTCTTTGGTGGGGCATTTGGATACATCCTCTGTAAGACCGTAATCGCGGATGGCCGTAGCTCCGTAGTGACTCCGTCCGGGGAAGAAATGGGGCATCCACCAGTTCCATTGGCTCCCGGAACTTTTCGGGACCAATTCGCCGCCCCGATCATCCGTATACATGTTCACACAAAGATTTATCTGACGAAAATTGTTCAGACACGCAATCCGACGCGCACTGCGGCGAGCACTTTCCAGAGCAGGCATTAACATCGCCGCGAGGATCGCAATGATGGCGATAACAACCAATAATTCAATGAGGGTAAAAGCCCGATCACCCACTCTAAACATAGTCCTGATCCTCCTGAAACGGTCCGCACAATATCAAAGACTTCATCATACGGTGATCAGTCTCGGTGCGAAATGAAATGGCTTTCTGAAGTTTTTGTATCGGCAACGAATGAACCGCCGTGCGAACTCGATTCCTCGCCGCTGGACATGTTGTCCGCTTCTGATCGATCCTGAGCATTCAGCATATCAGCACGCACCCATTGAGGCTCGACCAAACTGCGCAAAGCCTCATGTTGATCTTCGACACCAGCACTCAAGGCCTTTTCCAGAAGAGTCCTGCGATTGAAATCCAGGCAATCAAAACTGACATCTTCCAGCGGATCGATCGGTCCACAAATTTCC
>JAGXLK010000367.1 GCA_018334735.1 Planctomycetota bacterium
GAAGAATGGGCGAAGTACGCGAAAGCTCGGCTGGCTGAAGTTGATGTCGATTGATCATAAGTGAGAAAGACTTTTCTCAGATGTCCCGAAAACATTTTGAAAAACTCTTTGCAAGAGCCAGGGAGGTGTATCGTTCGGGCCTTGAGAAGGTCCTGGCCGCAACGGAACCACAGAGAAAGTGGTTGAACGCAAAATGGCGGGTGGTGGCGGACAAAATCGCGAAGGTCATGAATCTTCGCGGACAGAAAGTAAAAAAGCCCCGGCAGCACACGGAATTCAACCGCGAGCGGTCCCGTCGCTCGTTCTACGTCTCCATCTCGGTGCACACGTCAGTCATACTCGTGAGTCTTATTATGTCTTTTCTCAGCGCCCGAGGTTGTCTTTACGAAACGCCGGCCGGAGTCCCGGGAAGCACGGGGGACCAACTCCCAAAAGGCAATGTCCAACCCATTCGGGCTCCAAAAGTTGTGCGCCGAAGGCAAAAAGTGAGAAAATCTCCCGTCCAGGTCTTTGAAATGCTTGAGGAAGTGGAACAACAACAGGAACAGGACACGGCCCGGCACTTTGCCGATAGCGTGGGAGTCCCCGGAGGCGTCGGCCAGGGAGGAGCCGCAGGTGGTTCACCTCACGGGACAAAAGTTGGCGGGAAACTTCACTTCTACCGGGTGAAATATCGCGGTCGGAACTGGAAAGCGAACTGGAAAGGCGCCAAACCGCTGATGAAAGAAGTCCTCCGGGCAAACGTTGTCAAAGAGGTTGCGGGATTTAATAATGTGGTACCCCTGAAAAAACTGCCAAAACACAGCGGAAAATATCTGCCGAATTTGCTTTACATGACCGGGACCGGTCACATTCATGCAAATAATCAGGAAATTAAAAACATGCGGGATTATCTGCTGGCAGGGGGGATGCTATTCGCAGACAATTCCGGAGGGCATTTTCACCGACACTTCGTCCGATTTATGCGAAAAGTGCTACCAAAGAGAAAATTCAAAGTCATTGAGTACGATCACGAAATCTATCGAGGGCAAATAATGCCTTATGCGATGGTAAGGGGATGTCCAATATATCGCGCTCATCGCGGCCATGGACCGGCTCTCGGTATATGGGTTGGGCCCAGAATATCGGTATTCTACAGCCGGGGCGACCTCGGGTCCGCATGGGCTACAGCCGGGATATTTAAAGCACGAAAAAGAAAAGTCGAACGAGCTTTCCGCATGGGGGTCAACATTGTCACCTATAGCTTGTTATACTATAAGTATACGAGCCCAAACGAGACTCAAAAATGATAACTGCTCCGAACAACCAGCCATCCAGGTGGGAATCCAAGTACCGAGCGATGAGTTGTCGCTGCCGGATTTTGTTGTTGGCTTCCCTGATCGTGCTATTCGGTGGAATCGCCATCTTACCGGCGGCTGGTGGTGCTAACGATCAACGAGCGGACAAACTATTTGAAACCGCCAAATCAGCTTATGAGATGGAACGCTGGACGGATGCCTGCAATAAGTTTTACGAATTTATGGCAGCTGCGCCCTACGACCCGCGTAACGCCGAGGCCCAATATCTGGTCGGCCGTGGGTATATGCATCGAAATTACCTCAATAAAGCCATCAAAGAATTCACTTATCTGGTAAAGGATTTCCCGAAATCTCAATATGCAGCTCTGGGATTCCATTACAGATCAGAATGTTATTTGAAAACCCGGGAGGAAGATAAAGCAATTGCGGATAAGGAAAAAGTGATCGCCCGACCGGTTAAACACCGCTGGCACTATCAGAAAAAAGACCCCTTCAAAAGGCAGCTGGGGACGAACCACCGGCATGACGTCTTCTGGCTGGCAAAACGGTACATCAAAGAAGAACAATACGAGAAAGCCATCGCGGCATATCGGTGCCTTCCACATGAACTGGAAGCATTCCGGCGCGTGGTAAACGTACACTACAAACAGGGCAAATTCGATAAAATAAAGGAACTCATCGATGGGCTTGAGGAGAAAAACAAACACGCTGCTTTCCAGCACATGATTGAGTTTTATGCCAAAAAGAAAGCTTACAACCAGCTGAAAGACATATTTCAGAAACTTCTTCAGACCAAAAAGCCGAACCGAAAAACCGATGATCTTGTGCGGCGGACGGCTGAAAACTTCCGACATTTCGGTATGGACAAGTGGGAAGCTGCGATGCTCATGGTAGGCCAGCATTATCCTCGCCAGGCACGTTACGCCGACCGCCGACTCTGCCAGCACAACTGGCGGAACATGAACTACCAGGACCGGATGGAGCTGTTTGTTATCAAATACAAAAAAGGTCCCTGGGTGGACTGGGTTCTCCGTCATAAAGGCATTACGCTGGAACGCCATGGGAAAGCCGAAGAGGCTCGGAACGATTACCGCCGGATCGGCCAAACAGCCATGGGACACTGGTATGCTGCCGAGAGCTATCATGACCGTTACGCAAAGAAAAAAGACTACAAAGCTGCCGTAGAAGAATATGAAAAACTGCGTAAGGCATTTTATTCCCAGCATTGGTCGGCCCGCGCACAGTGGCGTATCGGACACATTTACCGTAAGCACATTAAGGATGTCGAGAAAGGCGCCGAAGCATTCCGTCATATTGCGAAAAGATGGCCGTCACTGAAGACCAGCGCCTACCATCGAAGCCATCGCATCGATGTTAGACTCAACGAAGCGCGGCCTTACTGCTATAAGCAGTGGAAGCTTTATGCAGCCGCAGCGGCACGGCTGGCGCTCGGTGATACACTCAGGGAAGCAGGGCGTTACGACGATGCTATTATGGAATACAAGACCCTGGTCATACGATACCGGAAGACAGAATCGGCCTCGATCGGTGCCTACCGAACGGCTTTATGCTACGAAGGCTTGAAAAATCCGGATATGGCGATCAAAGTACTCAAATCGGTGCTCCGAAGATATCCAAAAACAGCTGCGGCAAGTGATGCACATACGCGACTTGAAGAACGCTACAAAATTCCTGATACCGAAGTTTCCGATGAACTGGATTTCTTCGAAGAAGCGGAGAAGGATTACCTTGAGAAACACGATTGATATAAAAACACTGCAAAGCTGAGGAAGGAGACGGAACAATCCTATGATCGAACTGCTCCGACAGGGACGTTGGTTCATGATTCCCCTGCTGACTTGTTCTGTGGTGGCATTGGCCATCATTTTTGATCGCTGGCTTTATCTGCGAAGCGCCACAAATGAACAAGATGAAGTTCTTGGGCATGTCGACGATCTTGTTGAAAAAAAAGACGTCGATGGACTGGAAAATTACTGTGAGAGCCATCCAGGCCTTTTGTCCAATATATTCTTGGCGGGAGTCAGAAAGTTCAAACAATTGCGTGACGAACCAAACCTCGATTTCGTTCAGAGCGAAATTAATAAAATGATGGAAGATGCCAGCATCCTTAATACGACCGACCTCGAGCAACGGCTGCCACTGCTCAGTTCGGTCGGGAATGTAGCACCGCTGTTCGGGTTTGCCGGCACGGTAACGGGGATGATCAATGCTTTCCAAAAAATTGCCGATACGGCGAATCCAAGCGCTCAGCATGTGGCTTCGGGTATTCAGGAAGCCCTTGTGACAACCGCTTCCGGCCTGCTGATCGCTATCCCGGCGGTGCTCTTCTACAACTACTTCACCTCGCGCATTGATAGCCTCAGTGTCCGAACGGAAGAAAGCGCAAACGGCCTCGTTGATATGCTCGTGATGAAAGCCGTCCAAAACAGACGCCAGGCCGGTTCAGAAGGGAGCTGACGTGCGAGTAAGGCGTGCAAAACATACTGAATGGCGCATGTCTTTTGCCAGCATGAGCGATATTGCTTTCCTGCTGATTATCTTTTTTGCTCTCGCTGGGAAATTTACAAAAAGTAGTGAAAAAGATGTCGTTCTGCCGAGTGCCGATATGGGCGAAAGATCCACTCCCCGCGAAATCACCGTCATAGTGACCAAAAACGGGGAATATCTCGTCGAAGGTATCAAACGTGAAAGCGACGAACTGAAGGAAGAAATATCGTATAATATCGGCCCTGATGCCTCGCGAGAAAACAGAACCGTATCCCTTTTTGCAGATCGCGATGCGGAATATGGAGCGGTAGCAAAAGCTATACAAGCCATAAACGAAGCAGATTGTTATCTTGAACTTGCCGTTCGAGAAAATCTTTT
>JAGXLK010000368.1 GCA_018334735.1 Planctomycetota bacterium
CGCAGGGCTTGCAGTTGCGCTCAGGAGAGGTTTATAATGGCGCATCGATTTCCTTTCGTTCCAGAAACCAGCCCGGATTATGTCATACGTGCGCGATAACATTGATGCAATGCAGGGATATACGCCCGGGTTTCAGCCCAAAGATCCCGACTTTATCAAGCTGAACACCAACGAAAACCCCTATCCACCCTCTCCCCACGTTCTAAAGGCGATGGAAGAGGCATGTGAAAAATCCATCCGGAAATATCCTCCTCCTCTTGGAGATCCATTCCGGGAAAAAGCGGGCGATGTATTCGGGATCGATCCGGACTGTATTATTTGCGGATTCGGCTCTGATGATATTCTCTCCATTACAGTGCGAACTTTTTGCGGCGAAGGGCAGACAATCGCTTATCCGAGCCCGACTTACAGCCTCTACCCAGTCCTGGCTCAAATTCAGGGAGCCCGCACAGAAACCACTGAATTTCCCGAAGATTATTCTCTGCCTGAAAATCTGGCCAGAATAGATGCCGAATTGACTTTTCTTGCAAACCCGAACGCGCCAAGTGGAACGCTCATACCACCCGATCGTGTAGAGACATTGGCCAATGAATTGAATGGCGTCCTTGCAATCGATGAAGCCTACGTAGATTTTGCAGACGACAACTGTCTTGAGCTGACAAAAACCTGCGAAAACATAGTCGTCACCAGAACCATGTCCAAATCGTACAGCCTGGCCGGCCTTCGTTTCGGCTATGCTGTGGCGCCCCGGCCACTCGCTGAGGCTATGCTGAAAGTCAAAGATTCATACAACGTCAGCGCTCCCGGTGTGGCAGGTGCGCGAGCAGCAATTGCTGATCAGAAATGGCTGGGCAAAAACATCGCGCGTATCCGTAAAACTCGTGCTCGGCTCACTGAGAAGCTTCGAGAACTGGGATTTTTCTGCTGGGATTCACAGTCGAACTTCGTGCTGGCGCGTGTGCCGGAAGGCCAGAACGGCAAAGAGCTATTCGAAGCGCTTTTTGAAAATAAAATATTGGTACGTTATTTCGATCTCCCAAGAATCGACGATTGCCTTCGTATAACGGTTGGGACCGATAAAGAAATTGACGTTCTGCTGAAAACTCTTAAGGCAATACTCTGAAAACCAAACAAACGTTGGCGCAGGAGCAAATATCATGGATAAAATGCGCACGGCAAAGGTCGAACGAGAAACAAGCGAAACAACGGTATCCGTGGAGTTGAACATTGATGGTGAAGGAAAATCCAATATCAGTTCCGGTGTCGGGTTCCTTGACCACATGCTCGAACTTCTCGCCCGACATGGACGTTTCAACTTGGAAATAAAAGCGACGGGTGACCTGGAAGTGGATGACCACCACACGACGGAAGACGTAGGTATTGTTCTCGGAAACGCACTGGCAGAAGCGTTGGGTGATAAAGCAGGCATACGCCGTTTCGCCAACGTCCGATTGCCCATGCAGGAAAGCCTGGCAACTGTCGCAGTCGACGTCAGCGGTCGCGCATACTTGAGCTCAAATGTCGCGTTCCCCACCCACAAAGTCGGCGAATTTGACGTAGAACTCGTCAATGAGTTCCTCCAGGCTTTTGTCAATCACGCAGGACTTACTTTGCACCTGGACGTCGTACGTGGTGAAAATTCCCACCACATTGCAGAGTCTATCTTTAAGGCTCTCGCACGGACCTTGAGGGAGGCTGTTTCCATCGATCCATCGGCCGGGGACGAAGTGCCCTCAACAAAAGGAAAACTATAGCGCAAAACATCCCCCGGCGGGGCAAGACCGGCAGGCGGACACACCTGAACCACACAACTTGCATCAGCAGACTGGACTTCGGTCGGAGCCCGGAGTTCAGAATGCTGTCGGTAAGGGGTGCCTGACCCGGATATTTCATGAATTTGAGGCAATAATTATTATAATGCACCTTCTGCACATCTGACTTACGAATTCGGAGTGTCATCCACGCCGTCCCTTATTTCCCCGGGGCCACAGTCTTCGTGCAAATATGCTCCCCCGTCTTTGCCCACGACTTTGAGAACGTTCATATGACGCAAACAGTACGTTATCTTCTCGGCGAGTTTTCGTCGCCGGCCGATGGCTCTGGCCAGCTGCGCGTTCGTGAAAGGCCGCTCAAGCCTGTCGGGTATAAAACATTTTAGATCAGCGGGCTTTTCATAAAGCCGACGCCCTTCGACCGAAAGCAGGCGTCTGTCGAAAGGTATAAATTTGCGCCGCTTGCGCGAGGAATTCGTCTTCACCTGCCGGCGGATAGCTTCTTCCTGAATGACAATAACTTCGAGGCTAAAACCGGGATCCATCATCAGTTCGGGGATACTCACCAGCTCCCAAAAGATATCGATCAATGACTGGTGTTTGGGGGATTTCCGACGATTAAGTTTGGTGAGACCGTCGGTGCCGATATGCACAATCCATTTTTCGCGGGATAAAGGATAGACAACCCGGACTGGGTGGCCTTCCAGAAGAGCGGGGAGTTTATCTTTCAAAGCCGTGAAATTCCCCGTCTGAATCTCGATGAGCAGTCCTCCTCGAACCAGATCGATAATATATCCTTCAACGGGCACTTCAGCCCGATCATCCGGGATGGAGTACCAGGTTTTGAGCTGCTCGTGCAGTGAGTGTTCACCCATTGGCCCGAAACTCTGGTTATTATGTGCCGCTGGCATGAAACCTCCCGGTTACGTCAAATACCCCCCGAACAAACATTCGTCCCCGGACATCAACTGGCAATATCTGCATCCATTCCGCGTTGCTCAGATGGCTACTCCGGCCATTCTCCTTCGAACACTTCTTCCGCCGGACCGGTCATGTAAACGCATTTGTCGTCCGCGGACCATACAAGCTCAAGATCCCCTCCGGGTAGATGTGCCAGAATTTTCCGATCCGTCTGATCGAGCAAATTCATGGCAACGCAAACCGCAGAGGCTCCCGTGCCGCAGGCCAGTGTCACACCACTCCCCCGCTCCCACGTCGCCATCGTCACTTCGCCCGGCGATTCCGTTTGAACGAAGTGGACGTTGGTCCTTTCTGGAAAGACCTCATGGTTTTCAACCATCGGTCCAAGCTCTTTCCAGGGAAAACCCTCGATCTGTTCCACTGGCACGATGCAGTGCGGATTTCCCATCGAAACGCACGTTACTTCGAGTCGCCGGTGCCCCACCAGCAGATCGATACCGACAGCGCGTTCCTCGGGCGAACCGCTCATCGGTATTTCCGCTCTGGTGAGGCCAGGCTCGCCCATATTGACGGTTGCGCCCACGGCCCGCCCATCCTCCGTTAAAAGCTCGATCGTGCGGACACCGGCTTTTGTCTCCACCCGAAAGGTTTCTTTTTCGCAAACACCTCGATCGTAGACGTATTTCCCAACGCATCGGATACCGTTGCCGCACATTTCGGCTTCGCTGCCGTCGGCATTAAAAATCCTCATCTCAACATCGGCTTTTTCGGATGGTCCAATCAGAATCAGGCCGTCGGATCCGATCCCAAAATGTCGGCGCGCCATTTTCCTGGCGAGATCCGATGGAGCCTCGATCGACTGTTCAAAGGCGTTCATGAAGACATAATCGTTCCCAATCCCGTGCATCTTGGTAAAGTGCATCATTTTTACCTGTTCTTGTTACCCACAGGAAACATCAAAACTGGTTCTTGGAGATCTTGTAGAAAAGAATCTCCAACGACACGGTATCCCGACTCTTCACCTTGTATCTGCTCAACCCCCGCGGCGGATATCAGACGAGCCGCCGCATCTTCCGGGTGTCTGACACCCAGCTTCTTCAGAACTGTTGCCAGTTCGCCGGGCATTAATAAGTCCGGCAGGAAAGACAGCGCAAGGTGCGTTCGTTCACAAAGCCTGTGCATTTCTTCCACGCAGGCTACAAGGATTTCATCATGGTCGAAAGCGAGCGCAGGCGGTGAACTTACTGGATGCCAACCGGCCGCAGCCGCATCATCCGCCCCCTCGACCTGGTCAGACCCGGCCCGGGTTGTGCCGAGATAAACTGCGCTTACCGTCCGTCCTCTCGGATCGCGGCCGGGAGTTCCCCAGGCTCCCACCTGCGAAATGGCCACGGGTTCCAAACCGGTTTCCTCTTTGAGTTCTCGCCTGGCGGCATCATCCAGATCTTCATCCAGTTCAACAAAACCACCGGGCAGAGCCCACATTCCTT
>JAGXLK010000369.1 GCA_018334735.1 Planctomycetota bacterium
CCACAAGCGACTGAAACGTCGCAAGGCTCTCATTCAAATGAGCGTCCGACAACGCAGCAAATCTCGCTTAGCAATGCTTCATCGCATATTTGTGCAAGTCCGTCCCCTGTGGTCGGCCATGAGTACGTCTTGACAAGCATCCGACAAACCATAATATGTCCGTTTACAATGCACTACAGTTCCACTATGCGCACTATCCAAAGTGCCGTGTGTCTGCGACTAATGAAAGGCCGCTCCAATGCAAACCTTACATATAATTCTGTCCACCGTGATACTCCTCCTCACCATCCCCATCGGCACCCTGCGTGCCAACGTAAAATTGCCGGCCGTCTTCTCCGAAGGAATGGTTCTCCAACGTGATCGAAAAATCCCTGTCTGGGGCTGGGCCGATGACGGAGAAAAAGTAAAAATCAGCATCTACAACCGGGGCACAAAACCTCTCATCCAAGCCCAAACCGTCGCCCGCAACGGACGCTTCCAGCTGAAACTCGATCCCCTCCCGGCCGGAGGGCGATATACGATGCTGGTGGAAGGCAAAAATCGGTTCACTTTCACAAACGTCCTCGTCGGTGAAGTCTGGATCACCTGCGGCCAATCCAACGCGATATGGCCAGTAAGCGAAACCTCATCGATTGAAGAAGCACGGGCCAATCGGGATAAATACCCCCGCATCCGTCATATGCAGCTCGGACACCGAAAATACCGAGAAGCGGACAAGCCGTACGAGAAACTCGGCGCATTCTGGGGGCAACCAAAATGGGAAGACTCCCGTTACTCTCTGATGCGCTCCAACAAAGATATCCCCGGGTGCCAGAACGCTATCGGGTATTATTTCGCCCGGGAAGTCTACAAACACTTCGACGGCAAAGTTCCCGTCGGTACGATCGATATCGGCGCCATCATCAGAGTCGAAAGCTGGGTGGCGGATCGTTTCGTTGCGAAAGATCCCGTGCTGGCAAAAATTCGCGGAAAACCCTACCCCCACGAAACGTCCCGGGCCTACAACGCCAATATTGCCCCGCTCTCCCCCTATCCGGTCCGAGGAGCCATCTACTACCAGGGCGAGATGAATGCCGGGAACGCAAAAATTTACCGTCACGGACTCAAAATGCTTATAAAAAGCTGGCGCGCGGCGTGGAACGGTCCCGATATGCCGTTTCTCATCGTGCAGCTCCCCGGATTCATAAAACACAAAGGCCCTGAACATGAATACGACATGGATGCGAAAAGCCTTGCCGGCTTCAAAGGAAACGACGCCAGCCACGGATTCGTAGGGATCCGAGAGGCCCAGTTGCAGGTCTGGCAGAACACACCACACACCGGTATGGCCGTCACGATCGACCTGGGGGAACCTTTCAACATTCACCCTCCCCGCAAACGTGAAGTGGCCGAACGGCTGTTCCTGCAGGCGCGAAAAGTGGCCTACGGAGATCAGGAGATCCTGGCAAACGGACCGGTTCCCGTAAAGTTCCAGGAAATAAAGAACGGATTCGACGTCGAATTCAAGAACGTCGGCGGTGGTCTCATCGTAAAGGGCGAAAAAGTAACGGGGTTCGAACTCGCCGGAAAAGATGGCAATTTCAAGGCCGCCGATGCCCGTATCCAAGGTGACCGGGTCATCGTCACCTCCGGGGAAATCCAACATCCGAGCGCCGTTCGCTACGCGTGGAAGGGGTATCCGCAGGTCAGCCTCTATAACAAAAAGGGCCTCCCAGCTACTCCGTTTCGCCACCTTCCAAAAGACCAGAACAAATAGCTCTTCAGAATTCTCAGCGTGGAGGACAGCTGACCGGTGTAAAGATAGAAACACACGGACGCCGCTCACGGACTGACACGGACGAAGCGGGAAAAAGGCCAGAAAACATAACGTAAAAGAACCGTGACTTTCGAAACCAACTGGTTATCGCTATACTTCGTCAGCGTCTGACGACAGATACAAATTTACCGCGTTCACCAAAGGCTGAGAAACCATGAACTCTCTCCCGAATATCCTCTGGATCTGCACGGACCAGCAGCGTGCGGACACGCTCGGATGCTGCGGTAACTCTTTCGTCCACACGCCTAACCTCGATCGGCTCGCCAGCGAGGGGGCTCTGTTCGAAAACTGTTTCAGCCAGAGTCCAATCTGCACCCCGAGCCGCGCGAGTTTTCTGACGGGCCGCTACCCCCGAACAACCCGAGCCCGCCAGAACGGTCAGGATATCCCCGCCGATGAAATGCTCATCACAAAGTTGCTGGCCGATAACGGTTACACCTGCGGACTGGCCGGAAAACTGCATCTTTCTACCTGCGATCCCAGATTTTGTCCTGACATCGAACGACGTATTGATGATGGCTACAAAGTCTTCCATTGGTCCCACCATCCCAATCCCGATTGGCCGAAAAATGCTTACACACAGTGGCTCGCTGAAAACGATGTGAGCTACGAAACTCCTGCACTCGACGACACCTGGCAGGTGCGGAAAGGTATGCCGGAACAATACCACCAGACGACCTGGTGCGCGAATAAAACGATTGAATTCCTCACCAAGCAAGTCCGCCAGGATTCTCCCTGGCTATTTTCGTTCAACTGTTTCGACCCGCACTTTCCCTTCGATCCCCCGGAAAAATATCTTGAGCCTTACCTTGAGCAGCTCGATGAAATCCCTCTCCCTGTCACGGAAGAAGGAGAGCTCGAAAACAAACCCCGCTGGCAGCAACCGGATTTCCGGGACGATTATCACTACACGGGCCCGCATCATCCGGAAGAGATGACTCCGCGCCAGCATCGTCTTACGCGAGCCGCATACTGGGCCATGGTAGATCTGATTGACGCGCAGGTCGGTCGCGTCCTTGAAGCGCTCGATGCGACCGGACAGAGGCAAGATACGCTTGTCATTTTCACCTCCGATCACGGCGAGATGCTCGGCGATCACGACCTTTATTTGAAAGGCCCCTACTTCTACGACCCCGCAGTCCGCGTCCCGCTGATTGTAAGCTGGCCCGACCACATGCGAACCGGGTGTGCAGATACCCTCGTAGAACTGATGGACCTGGCACCGACGGTCCTGGAAGCCGCCGGGCTCGAACGACCCGAAGGCATGCAGGCCAAATCACTGTGGCCAATTCTTGAAAACGTGGAGCAAAACCCCACTCATCGGGAAGACGTCTACTGCGAGTATTATTACGGGATGGGGTGCGAGGGGGATCCGCCGCCCTACGCCACCATGCTCCGCACCGAAACTCATAAACTGGTGGTCGCCCATGGATTGGACCAGGGAGAACTCTACGACCTGAGGCAGGACCCCGACGAACGCCAGAACCTCTGGGACGATCAGGACTACAAGGAACTCAAATCCGCCCTGTTGAAACGTCTCTGCGATCGCATGGCGTTCACCGTCGACCCCTTGCCGCCGCGGCGTGGTCATTTCTGAAAGAGCTGCACTTTCACTCCGTGAATACCGGTTTAGCATTTATGAAATTTCGCCGTTGGAGTTCACATTTCATAGGCGTCCTACGGCGACTACACGTTTAGCGTGCGTTACACTCAGCCATTCAGGTTCACATGTCATTGCGAGGCGTTCCGCGTAGCGGGACGCCGCGGCAATCTCGCTGTTGGGCCAACAAAACGACGAGATTGCTTCGCCCGTCTTACAATGGACTCGCAATGAGCTGTGGAGCGAAGTTTTCAGGCTAAACAGCCTGCCCGGGATTCAGGATCTCATCCACAACAAGCCGTTCTCGCTCATAACGGTGGCTCCGTCTCGTTGACTGCAAATCCATCGCTCCTACAATGGAAAGACATAGGAACCGATTGTATTTATGGATTTGGCGAGGAATGAGGACAAGAAAACACAGAAAATTGAAATTCAAGGGAAAAATATGGAACTGAAACGTATCGTACAGCTGCTTGTTTTGTTTGTGATCACAATTTTAGGGCAGGTTTCGGCGGCAGAAAAGTATACACGTCTCTACGATGGGATAACGGCATTCGTCGCCAACCCCGATGGCGTCGATTTTACTGTCTCCCTTTCCGTAAAAGACGTCAATCGGCACGGCGGTGCTCCCGATGAGCTGTTGGCCAAAATTTATGGGCCCGAGGGCAGACCTGTCGTCCGCAAAGTCATCCCCGATGACGGAGTCAGCCAAGGCAGCTTCGCACCGCCCGCCACCGGGTGGGATCACGAATCATGGTAT
>JAGXLK010000370.1 GCA_018334735.1 Planctomycetota bacterium
TCCTTTTTTCCGCCGGATAAGCACCTTCACTCCGTTCTCGGTTCCGTCCATCACAACCTCCAGATGTAATTACTTGCGTTCGCAAAATTTCCTGTTTTAAAGCCAATTGCGGCCTTTTTCAGCTTAGCAAGAATCTACAATGAATTTCACGAACTTACCAGGGAATGTATTTCTTCAACGATTTGCTCGACGGGGGCAAGGTGACCGGCACCGTGTTTTCCGCTGGCGAGTTTTCCTTCCACCGGATCAACAATATGGACATCGGCCTGTTTTCCCAGCTTATGCACATTCCTGACAACAGCGAAATTTTTCCACATGCGGTCGTTCATAGCAGGTGCAACCAGTTTCGGGCAATCGCACGCGAGCCAGGTTGTGCTGAGAATCTCGTCAGCAAAACCCCAGGTAATTTTGGCAATAATATTAGCGGTCGCCGGGACGATCGCCACCAGGTCCACCCACTCTGCCAGTTCAATGTGCACGAGGTTAGCTTGGCCTTCAGGCACCCACAAACCGGTGGTCACGGGCCGACCAGACAGAGAACGGAATGTGGTCGGAGTCACAAGTTTCTGGGCTGCTTCGGTCATAACAACCTTTACCTGATGTCCGCGATCCATCAGGCCTCTGAGGACCGAACATGACTTATAGGCGGCAATTGAACCACTGACGCCGAGAACAATATTTTTCCCGTTTTTATGTTGACCCATATTTCTCCTCCTGCTAATTCTCTCAAATATTACTCCTCCCCTGGCCATGACGCAAGCCGCGGCTCATATTCTCCCGCAGATAGACGACGGTGACAAAACCCTGCTGGGCTGCTTCGGTCCAGAATACTTTACTTGACACAACTGGTATACGAGGTATAAGGTAATCTCACTGATGAATTAACCAAAAAAAGAGAATCATACACTACCAGCGGCTTGGTCTGCGGTTCTCATTACGCCATAGAGGAGGTTTTTCTCAGATGCGAGGGAAGCCGGATAGATTTGCATCTTCAAATATAGAGCGGCCCTTGAATTTAAGTTCAAGAACTGTTGCCCATATCACGGTTTTGATCATTGTAATGGCTGCGGCTCTGAGCGGTTGTTCCAAAGGCAGAGATCCCAAGGCACTTGTTGAATCTCTTGGCAGTTCCAGCAGCAAAGAACGCAAAACTGCCAAAAATGAGCTGATGCGAGATCCAGAAAAGGCTCTGGTTGAAATTAAAAAAGCCTTCAAGGCGGCGGAAGGTACTGAGAGAGGTCTTCGCATTATCAAGGGGACGGTAGCTGTGCTGGAAGCTACAGGTACGCCTGAAGCACTGGAAACAGTTGCCGAAAGAATCGATGATCCGAATCCCAAAATCCGCCAGATTGTTATAGACGCCCTGGGCAATCTTTCGCAAGCGCGGAAAAAATTCTCGGTTGAACATTTGAAAAAAGCCCTGCAGGACGAGAATACCGCATGCCAGCAGGCCGCCGCCCAGGCCCTTCGCAATATGAATTACCGGATGGCAACCGATGCTCTTGAAGAAGCCTATCAGCGACGCGAAGGCGCGGACTCTATCTTCGCAGCCCAGGCTCTTTACAGCATGGACAGACGTTCCTCGGCGGCAACATATTTATTCAAAAATCTCGGGGACAGGCGGGAAAGTACTCAACAAGCGGCGGAACAGGCTGTTTTAAGCCTCGGTAAAAGCCGCACCGTTGGCCGGCCTTTCATTGAATTGCTCGTCGAATTTGTCAGGGGAAACCCTGATTCCGCCGCTTCTCGAAAGGCCATCAGTTCCATACGCGATGCAATACTGAAAGAGTTTGAGGAAAAAGAAGCGCTTCCTCCGAAAAGAACGCGAGACATAATGACCTCCCTCGGGATGATTGGCGACAAGAAAAGTGTGAATAAATTGCTATCGGTTTTGACAGAGAGCAAAAAAGATATTACGGCCCGATTGGCAGCGGCTGAAGCACTTGGAGACGCGGCGCGAGGCGCCGGAGAGGCGGCCAACCCGGAATTCAAAGAAAAAATAATTCAATCGCTTCAAGTGGTGAAAAACCGCGAAGAGGACAAAGAAGATAAACGCGTTCAAATCGGCTGTGCGATCTCACTGTGCCAGCTTAAGAATCCAGACGGTGTGGAATATCTCCTTTCCCAACTCAGTCCGGAAGAAGATAACGACAAGAAAGACACACAAGAGATGACGGATTTGCGAATACGAGCACAGGAAGCACTTACATCCTCCGGCAAATTCGTCGTCCCCTATCTGATTACGGCTCTCGATAAGGAAACAGGGAGTGAAACTAACTACTGGGCTGCGGCTACAACACTCGGGGAGCTGCGCACAGAAAAAGCCATTCCTCTACTTGCTGAACACCTTAATGCCACTGTTTCCCCACGGCGCGTGAAACCCGAACCCGGTGATCCCTCCGGTGAAATTCCTGTCGCTGAAGGTAGCATGATCGATGTGAAAGGAATACATGTAGGGCTGGGAGACGCACGGTGGGCGGGCGTAATGGTAAGGATATTTGCAACTCTTGTGGCCGCCGTTTTGCTGAGTTTGCTGGGCATTCTAATCATTTTAGCAGCGGACCGAAAAAGCATCACATGGAAGGGAATGTTGCCTTCGGGTATAGCCATAGCTGTCATCGCCCTCCTGATAGGCTTGCACTACGGAGCAAAAGCAGAAAGGAAACTCGAGCCAAAAGGAAGCGGGCAACAGGCACATGGGATGTTTTCGCCAACCCGTCGGGAAATCTATAGCGCTGTCTTCCCCACTGACGACATAATCCCGGCCCGTTCGGTCGCGGTGCGAAAAGCCGCTGCCCTCGCGCTCGCTCGAATCGGAACCGATGAAGCAAAAAAAGAGCTGCAACGCGCGGAAAAGATCCACAATAATGTTGCGGAAAAGCTGAAAGAATTCGTTCGTCTGCGTCAATACCTTACTCTTGTGCCGCAAGGAGTGAAAGACGATAAAGCGCGTCACGAAGCCGGACTGTTGCTCGAAAAATTGGGGCAGCACTTGATCGATGAGCAAAGCGCCGTTCTCTTCTACATAGAGCAGGGAATCGATTCAGAAACCGAACCCAAAACCCCGCCCGCCGGTGCAACATTATAAGCAATACCCAAAGTAACCTGCCCCGGCACGAATTAAATTTGTATTCCCCGCCTGAAGACATTTTTCCCAGCCCGGATTTTACGGATAATTGGGAGCTATTGTTGCCCAATCAGGGTAGAATCTTTATTGAACACCGTTCACAACCCTTCTCAGCCAAAAATCCGGGCTAAAAAAAACGGCGCATAAAATCTGACAACTTAAAATCAGTGATCAGCAACGAGGCGAGCGCTACGTTGAGAAACGATTGGCTTTAACTGGTTTTTCGCAAGGAAGATACAGACATCTTGCTGCACAGTAGCACCGGCCGGAAATTGTGAGCACTTCTTGTTATCGCACGTTCTTACGCCCGAACGGCATGCGCCGTTTTATATAGCCTGCATCCGTAAGATGCAGGCGGGACCTGCAGCGCAGCTCTGATCATTCGCATCTGCACCCATCATTGGTCATCTCCGTTTCCTCTTCTGTTTTGTCCGGTGGTTCCACCGGATCGTATCCTCCTTTGCAAAAGGGGTTGCATCGCATAATTCGCCATATCCCTTTTAACAAACCGATGAGCGGACCTTTTTTGCGGAGTGCTTCGGCCATATATTCACTGCATGTCGGCGTAAATCGGCACACTGACGGAGTAATTCTTGAGATCGTCAGGCGATAGAGCTCCACGAGGGCAATTAGCAGCCACTCGACGGGCTTTCCTATTAGCCGAAGGAAACGCCCTACCTTTTTCCAAATCGATGTCTTTTCCTCGCCGTTCTTCACGCTCAACCTTTGATCCGTTATCTACAGATCTTTCCAGCGGCTTCTCCCACTGATCTTCTTAATTTGCATCCTGCAGAAGCTCGGTCAACTTTAGAAATGCATCTTCCACACCGGTAACATCTTCTATTCTGCTTTCCCAGGCCACTCCGACCACAAGATCATACGCCGCTGGCAAACGGTTCCGGTACCGCCGGAATGCTTCCCGGATCTTGCGTTTCCACCGGTTCCGTACGGTAGCCTTCCCCGTCTTGCGCCCGATAGAAAGTCCCAGACGACTATCAGAGCCGTCTCTCTCT
>JAGXLK010000371.1 GCA_018334735.1 Planctomycetota bacterium
AGGAGAAAAAGATGTACATTTTGATATGGAAGAATTTGCCGGTTGTCGGGTGAATAATCCGTTGTCAGAAGGGAAGCAGACTGCGGTATATACAGCATATGATCGCGAAAAAGGAGAAACCGTAGCCCTGAAAGTTATCCCGGGGGAGAGCCCGGCAACTGAGAAGGACAAAGCCCGGTTTTTGAGGGGGGCAGAGTGTGCCAGTCAGTTCGAGCACTCGAATATGGCGGAGGTGTATCGATTCGGGGAGGAAGAAGGCGTTCCTTTTATTTGCCTGGAATTTATCGAAGGAGCTCAACTCGAGCGGGAAATACAACGTGCCGGGGAGCCCATGGATTTGGAGGCAGCGTTTGTGGTTGCCCAGCAAGTTCTGGAAACGATCCAGAGTGTTCACGACCAGGGCTTTCTGTTGCGTTCGGTCCGTCCTGATAACCTGATACTGACGCTTGACATGCAGATAGTGATGGTTGATTTCGATTTGGTGAAACCTCTCGAGGATGCCGGGGAAGAGATAACGGGGATCACAGATTTTGGGCCTGTCGGAGATCCTCGTTACGCTGCCCCTGAGTTGCTGAGTCGCCCTTTTTTGGCCGATCAGAGGACGGATGTATTCGGAGCCGGACTCACGCTTTACTATATACTGACAGGTACGCTTCCTTTCTCAAAGCGGGGAAAGGATTGGGTCCCGCACATGGCATTTCGTCGGGCCGCGATTCCGTTTCGAAAAAGCGGGATCCAAATTCCGGATCCCGTATGGAATGTTGTTGACAAGTCGCTGTCCAATTATTTAGACAACCGCTACGCTACTGCAGAGGAAATGCTGGTGGAATTGCAACGCGTTATGGAGGAATAGAAAGAAAATGTCTGAAGATGAAGAGCGAAAGGGTATTTTGCGCGTGGCATCCGGCAAATCCAAAGGCGCGGAGTTGGAGGTCGATCGGCGCGGAACGTATTCAGTCGGGAGGGGAGATGATATGGACCTGCAGGTGCGCGGCAAGGGCGTTTCACGGGAACACTGCGAGTTGCAATACGATGGCGAACATTTCTGGCTGATCGATGTCGATAGCGTGAACGGGACGTATGTGAATAACCAGCGCGTTCGCCGGTATATGCTTTACGATGGCGATCAAGTGCGTCTTGCCCGTACGTTATTGTCGTTCTCGGTTGAAGACGAGGAAGAATAAAAGGACTCACCATCCTGACGAGGGGTTCGTTGATCGGGAACAGGGTTTTGCTGTAAGCTTAACTCATAATAAGTGCCCGTTTCTTGTGTCTCTCCACAGCTTAAACGGCAAGTCATATATGCCCGATGAGAACTCAGACAATATGCGTAAGTGCCCCGGGGAAAAATACCCGATTACACTTGCCGTCTGCCAGGCCCGTCAGGCGAAGAACTATCCGAAATGTTTGCTGTGCAAATATTATACGGGGCAGGGACCTTCGACGGATCCTAAAGTGAAAAAGGCCATTTTCCGGACCGCTTCTATCGCAGGTGAGGTATCTGAAGAGATCAACGAATATGTGGTCCGGAAACTGGGTACCGCTACCGCCCAGTATTTCCGTGCGGATTCGACGAAAGGGTCTTCCCTGGTGGTGGGGTGCGATCTTCGGGAGAATTCGCGGCATTTCGCTCGGGTTTTCTCCGAAGGTGCCAATGCCGGTGGAATGCACGTGGTGTCGGTCGGCCCGTCGTTGCCCGAAATCGTTCGTTTTGCGGTCGGGGCTGGGAATTTTTCCTGTGGAGCTTTCATTACCGGCTGCCACGCCCCGGCTGATGTCAACGGGATCCGGCTCTGGGATGCCGATGCACGGCAGCTTACTTTTGATCAGGGTTTGGACAAAATAGGCCTTATCGCGCGGAGAATCAAACCCGGACATACAAAGGTCACCGGTAAAACCGAGACAATTGATCCGATGGAGGATTATCGGAAATACGTCCAGAAGTTTGCCCTCAATCTGGAACCACTTGTTATTGCTCTGGATGGTTCTTGGGGAGTAGCCGGGAAGGTTCTTCCGCGGGTCCTTGCAAAGCAGCCTGTTGAATTGGTAAAAGTGCATTGTGGCGGAAAATCAAAGGACGATTTTCTCGGCCGACGTTTTCCGGCCCAGAGCGTCCAAAATGCGTTAGAAAATGCCACCATTTCCAACGGGGCGGACCTCGGCATTGCCCTGGATTTTGATGGCGATATATGTGCGTTTTTCGACGAAAAAGGTCAACCCATCCGCACAGATATAGCCGCAGCGGTGCTCGCCAGAGAATTGCTCCAGCGCATTCCAGGAGCCAAGATTGCCTATGACCTTCGATTCACCGCGGCCGTGCGTGAAGAAATCCTTAAGTCTAAAGGCCAGCCCCTCCGAACATCGACCGACCCACACGCTGTTGCCACCAGGATGCGTCGCAGCGATGGCATCTACGGTGCGCATCTGAGCGGACGGCACTTTTTCCGCGATATGTTCGGCGGCGAATCGCCGGTAATCGCCCTCCTTGTTATGTGTTCGGCGATCAGCCGACAGGGTGCGCCGTTGTCGGAAATCGCCGGCGAAGTTACCCGTTACGCCCATAGCGGAGAATTGCGATACCTGATGCCCTCCCCAGAGGCCCTCGAAAGGGCGGTCTTTGATATCCAGGGAGAATTCCCCAATGCAGAACGCGATACACTCGAAGGGCTAACCCTCCGTTTTCCTAACTGGTGGTTCAACGTGAGGCGGCAAACGGGCAGCAGCGTTATTCTGCTGAATATTGAAGGACGAATGCCGAACGACGAATCTCGCGGGCGCAAGCGACTCGAAAAGCTCATCAGAAACCACGGCGGGCAAAAAGCGGCTCGATAATAGTCGCTGTTCTCTTCCGCCCGTTAAACCTATGAACGAAACGTTCCATATCATCACTTTCGGCTGTCAGATGAATAAACTCGATAGCGAGTTGCTCCAGACGGCCCTGCAAAAACATGGAATGACGCGCGCCTCTGCACCGGCAGAGGCTGATGTGCTTATTTACAATACCTGCAGCGTCCGAAAACATGCTGAGGACCGTGTTTTCTCCCACCTTGGGCGTTGGCGCGGGCGGGCAGAGCAGGACCCTGATTTTATTCTTGGGGTTGTCGGGTGCATGGCCCAGAGACTCGGATCCGAAATCACCGAGCGTTTTCCATTTGTGCGGTTTGTGCTGGGAACTCGGAGTTTCCTCGAATTGCCGCATTATCTGGAGGTAATCAAAAAAAGCCGAGAAACGGCCATCGACTTGGACGAGAAACCCCTTACCTTCGATAGAAATATGGGATTGCGATCGGAATCACACCACGCTTACGTGAGCGTTATGAGGGGGTGCGACAATTACTGCGCCTATTGTATCGTGCCGTATGTGAGAGGGCGAGAGATTAGCCGCCCGCCGGGGGAAATTGTGAAAGAAATTGAGCGGTTACAGGATGAAGGGGTCGTCGAGGTGACGCTTTTGGGACAAAATGTTAATTCCTACGGCAAAAACCTCGCCGCAGACGTGAACCTTGCGCGTTTGCTCGGGGATGTGAACGAACTGGATGGACTCGAGAGAATACGTTTCATCACCAGTAACCCCCGGGATATGGAAGAAAACGTCCTGCGTGCCGTCGGAGAACTTGAAAAAGTCTGCGAGCACATCCATATGCCGGCGCAGAGTGGATCGGATTCCGTTTTGGAACGGATGAACCGAGGATACACTCCTTCGCGTTATCTCGAACTGGTGGAAAAAGCCCGAAAATATGCTCCGAACGTCGAAATTGCGAGCGATTTCATTCTGGGATTTCCCGGAGAAACCGAAGACGATTTTGCCGCAACACTCCACCTTGTGGAACAGGTCGGTTTCCAGCAGAACTACATTTTTCGATATTCCCCCCGGCCCGGCACGCGTGCGGCCCGCTGGGACGACGACGTCCCGGATCAAGACAAACGCGAACGCCAGCAACGGTTGCTCAAGGCCCAGGAAAAAATTGATCGCGAACGAAGAAAAGCTCTGATTGGCAGCACGATGGAAGTCCTGTGCGACGGGCAAAATGAAACCCACCCTGAAGAAGGGCAGTTCAAAGGCAGGACCCGGCAGAACGATATTGTCGTTTTCGAGGCAGCCAGAGCACAACCAGGTGACGTCCTGGAAG
>JAGXLK010000372.1 GCA_018334735.1 Planctomycetota bacterium
CACGGCGTGATGATTTTGCCGCCGGAGGGGAGTTTGTCGGGCGTGAAACCGAAATCGGACAGGAAACGGTCTGCTACGGTCTGGTTCACCGGCCACCCCATTGCTTCCTTGCGGAACTTCGTGGCGATCTGGTAGTCGACGACCGGTCCGCACACACCCATGAAAAGAGCATTGGGCTGCGCGGTGGGATGACCGCTCGGTCCCGGGCGACTCGCCCATAGCGCATCCACAATACAAAGCTGCTGGCGGGGAAACTCGACGCGTCCTCTGGCGTTTTGTTTCCCGAGGATAGCCTCCGATTTGTTGATTGACAGAAGGTAATCGGTGCCGTCGCCGGCATGCCCGGGACGCGGGGAGAAACTACCGAAATGGTTTTTGCAGCACATAGTGAACCCTCCGAAACGTCCTCCATGCCCTTTGCACATTGCGATATCGATCAAGATGTCGGCTTTGCCTTCGGCCAGAGCTGTCACGCATTGAGAAGATTTCGAGCCGGATTTCCAGGGAGCGGGCACCGGCGCCTGGCTGCGCATGCCCCCCCAGGTGTTTTCGATCTCAACCCCGTCCGGCAGACCTTTGAATGGCGTGCCGCGCGAGATACTGCCACCGTGTTTGGCGTCGTAAATGTGGATGTGCTGGCCTTTGACGCCAAGCACATCTGTCAGAACGTGACAGATCTTTGCCATAACGGCGCTGCGGGTGTGCTGCTGGGCGATGTTGTTGGTTTTGATGGCGACAACGACATCGTTCCAGGCTTTTCCCGGGGGTTTGACGAATATGGTTTCCCAGGCCTTTCGGACGTTGCTTTCGCCGGCGAGGGTAGTGGCCAGACGGTCGATGTTCGTGGCAACAGCTTTAGAGTTTACGGCTTCTTCTTGTTTATTCCAACCGACCCTGAGTCTGCGATCGGTCGTCATTTTCTCGTCTCTCAGCCCCACAACCTTCAGGGGGGAGATATTGGGGTGAATACGCTGGCCTTTCTGGAAGGCATGCACTTTGCCCGGAACGATGATTGTGGGCAGAGCAGCGGCTCCGGCGCCGGCGAGGGCGGTTTTGAGAAACGAACGTCTTGAGAGTGCACTTTCTGAGTTTTGCGCCATTTTTTCCTCCTTATTATTTTTGTCGCCCACTCTGGGCGGCAAGTATATGCTGGCCTCCGATCTACTCCAGCATACACGGTTTTGGCATAATCTGGCAAGAAAATGCCGGAGGAAGGAATTTGCGCTGTGTGTCGCTGCGGGTGCTGGTAGCCGGACATTTCCCGAAAATCGTCCTGCCTGTTCCCATCGCACCGAGCGCAAATTCCTCGAGTTTCCTTCGGAAAAGTCGTTAAAGGTAGTTGTAATATAAACCTTATGTCTGGTGTCAATCATTCTGTAAGCATGCAACCCCGCTTCTCGACCGCGTATCCTGCAGACTCGAGTTCAGCTGAGCCCGCCAGATGGCGGGCGAAACTGGACTTGAGGCGGACGAATGCCGGAAAATGCCAGGTAGCTGTAGTTCTCCGCCGTACGGTGGACGAGGTGGGCCTGCCGTTTGTCGTTCGCCGTTTTGGCCGGGGCTGAAACCAACAGGGCGCCCCTGTGTTCAATCCCCGTTTTTTTCCGCCAGGTGACGACTCCCCGCCAGGGGCTCTTGCCCTTGCAGTGAGTCTCGTCTCAATCTTCTTCACCCGCGGGACAAGCCCGTGGGGGCCGATCTCGGGGTGGCGGCGGTTTCTAGCCGCTCAATCTTTCTCACCCGCGGCACAAGGCCGCGGGGGTCGAAAGCCAGGAGGCAGGACGGTTAAAAAACCATGTAGCACAGGCTCTCCAGCCTGTGGACCGGGTCGTCAGACCCGGATTCGTTGTCGTTTGTTCCGGAACGGAATATGCTGCGTGCCGGACAATCGTATCACCCCCGGTTCGTGCATGAACCCCGCCGGCGGAGCCGGCTATGCAGTGCGGTGGCTCGCCACCGCTTTGCTTTTTTCGCGGTTTGACGTTGCGCCTTTCGAGTGCGGCGACCGCGAGTCGCGGTGGACTACCTGGAAGGGGGGATGCCAATGCCAATGATATTTAAAATGGCAGGCACCTCTGCCCAACGAATCCCCCTGGGGGGCGCCGCTTTGTTGTTATGTTTTGCCGTTGTTTTTCGTCGTTTTTCGACGAGACCACCAGATTTGTGCACCGCGTTCTGAACTCCAGCCTCGGGCTGAAGTCCAGTCCGCTCGCGGGGGGCTCGAAAGAAGCCATCAAGAGCAGACGGCGAAAACGATAAAATCGGCGGATTTCCCGTTACTTCGTTTTGTCTTCGACGGGGATGAAGGCATGCGCGTAGTAGCTGACCGAGTTGCTTCGATTACCCAACACGGCCGCTGAGCTCGCATATTCCAGGGAGAGGTGTTTGATATTGCGATTTTGCTTACGGAGGATAGCAAGCTGTAGAGCGATGGCCATTCGGCCGCAGATTGTGGCACCGGTTTTATGGCAATATTGCAGGAAGCCCGCGGAGTCCAGTTTTTCAATATATTGAATGGCGCCGCGGTCGAGCGCTTCAATTTTTTTCGCGAGGTCTTTCCCGGACGAGTTTTCATAGGGAGCGAAGCCGAAACGTTTGCCGTAGTGCGTGAAGTCGCTACTGGCGACGATCAGCGTCTTATCGTCGATAACTTTGTTAAACAATTTTGCGAGTGATTTGATCTCTTTTTCTTTGAGTGTGCCGACGATAATCGGCAGGATCGGGGGGGGGTTATTCCAGAGGACCTGGATAAACGGGAGTTCCACTTCCAGGCTATGTTCTCGGGCATGCACGGTGGCACGGCTCACGACCATCTTCGATTTCAAAAGCGCGTTTCGGGCTTTCTCATCGACCCGAAGTTTTCCGAGGGGAGTTTTGTGATGCGAGTATGGGGCGACGCTGATGAGCCCATCCATATGGAAGTGATGGGATGGGCCGATCAGGAGAATCCGTGACGGTTTTCGGTGTCTTTCGAGCAGCGAGAAAGCACCGGCGGCCGTTCTCCCACTGAAGCGGTAGCCGGCATGCGGAACGATGAGGCCGCAAGGACCTTTATCAATATCACGCCTGTGATATTTTTTGATGCTTTGATCCAGCAGGTTGCGCACTTCTTCGCGCAGTTTTTTGGGGCGGGCCGGATAAAAAGTTCCGGCGACGATGGGTTCCCTCGTTTTACTCGTGTTCTCAGCAAATAGGAGAGGGACCAAAAAAGCACTGATAACGATAATGATACGAATCGACCGCTTGTCCGCTTTCATGGCTTAATCGAGTTTTTTGAAATAGAAGATCTGACGTCCGATTTCTTTGAATCCCAGCCCGGGGTAGAAATGCTGGCCTTTTTCATTTTGGACGAGAGTTTCGATTCGGACGTACTGCATTCCCATTTGGCGAAAGTGGCTCAGGGAGGCTTTCATGAGGGCTTTTCCAATCCCTTCGCCCTGGGATTCTTCTTTTACGGCGAGGTTTGCTACGTGCCCCAGCGAACGACTGTGGTAGAGGCGATTGCAGACGAATCCCACGACTTCGTTCCCTTTGACCGCAACAAAGGCGTTTTCGGCATTTTTTGAAAGATCGTAATCGACGCCATCTTTTTTATGTTCTTGCCAGGCTTGGCCGACCTCCCCGAAAGCTTTTTCAATATTCTGATCGAGACAGACCCCTTCGAAGGTGGACTCGGCGATATGAAGGACCGCCTGCCGGTCTGCACGTTGATATTTTCGCACCCGGAGCTTCTGATCTTCTTCCGAGCGTGATTCATCGGCGCGCTGTTTTCGCAGACAGCCTGTGATGAAATCCCATATCTTCATGTTTGGACGAACACGCGCTCCTTTTTGTTCCATTTAAGGTTGTTTTTATGTTTTCCATACCACTTTTGCCAGCGTTCGATGGCTCGCTCTCGTTCTCCGATAGTGGCATCCGCCTGGTATTCGAAATGCTGACCAAACCCTCTGCGCAGTAGAGCGGCGGCTGCAGCACGGACTTTTTTGTCTGTGTCCCTTAACCCTTCGATCAGCAGGGCACCGGATTCGGGAATGGGTGGTTCCAGAAGAGTTACGGATCGGAGAGCCCCTTCCCGGACGACCGGGCTCGGATCATTTTCGTAAGTGGTTTTTAAGTTTGCAAGTGC
>JAGXLK010000373.1 GCA_018334735.1 Planctomycetota bacterium
TTCGAACCGGAGCTACCAACTGTGACTACAAACGGGCTCATTCCCACGGCATAGAGGGGCTTAAGAAGGTGAAAGAGATCGCCCGCATGAATCCAACGTTCACCACCCGGGTTATCGGCCGTGCGGCACTGCCCGATTACGGCGGAAGTCCCGCCTGGTGGCCGGGGGAAGTGAAACTTTACGAGGATTTCAAGAAACTCACTGACGGAACGGAGGGTCGGCTTGTCAAAAAGTTGCCCCTGAAATGGGCTTTCCGACGCGATCCCAACGACACCGGTCTTGCGCGTGGGTGGGGTTACCGAGAAAAGATCGATCTCTCATACTGGGAACAACACAAGGGTGAAATAACGATCCGAAACCGCAAGGATTATCCGACCACCGAGTGGGAAATGCTGCGTACGGATCTCTACATGCAGGCCCAGGGCGTTCTCCACCCCGATCGGCAGGCTTTTACCGGTTATGCCTGGTATCACACGCCGGTTCAGCTCAATAAGAAAGAGGCCGACCAACCGGTGCACATCAGGTTTCCGGGCCTCTTCGGAGAAAGCTGGCTGTACTGCAATGGGAAACTGGTCGCACACCGCGATCAGAATCCCATGTGGTGGCACAACAGTTACGCTTTCAACTGGGACGTCGATCTGGGAGAACACGTCAGGACGGGAGAAAACCTGCTGGTACTACGAAATTATACTGAGCATCACGTCGGGGGAATGTTCCGGAGACCGTTCCTTTATGCATCTGTGAAGCAAGATTAGGGGAAGAGCACTATTTAACGAGTTCAAGCGCGGTGTTGCGAACAGAAACAATCCCGCCTCCCAGAGTCGCAATCCAGACTTTGTCTCCGGCTCGGATCAGGCCTTTGCCAACGGTGTGATCCGGCCGGAGAATCTTAAATCCTCGGCGCGTTTCCCGGGGGCGTGTACGATCATGCCATGGTTTGTCGCCATCCACAGAATGGAATCGATTTCCAGAATGTCGTAGATATTATCCCAGAATAAAGCGTCGCGCTGCCCCCTGTAGCTAAAACCCGCCGCATCGGTCTATCCATTCATCGAGAAGACGATTATTCGAAATAGTCCGGTTAAGAAATGACGTTTTCGATGGCGCTGTCAAGAATGGGAGCGACGCTGTCCCAACCATAATCTTTGACGCTATCTTTGAGATTCAGCGAACGAATTGTCTCGGGTTTTTCTGCCCACCGTGCGAGTTGCTCCACGAGTTCCTCGTCCGATTTGTAGAGATGTCGCGCGTGAAGGGGTTCCGGGATCAGCTCAGGATAACTGAGCCGGTGCGGCAACAGCGGCACGCAACCGGCGTAAATCGCTTCAACCACTGCAATGCCGAAGAACTCGTGCCGGGCCGTCGAAACGACGACGTCTCCGTCCAGAAGATTGCGCAGATATCCCTCGCGCGTCTCGGCAAAGCCGAAGTGCACGATGTGTTCATCGAGTTCGCGGCGGGCCTTCTCAAAGATCTCCGGCTGATCGCGAAAAGTCTCCCCCATTACGCACAGTTCAAAATCAGCCCTCTGTTCGTTCAGTTTTTGCATGGCCAGGAAAAAGCGCCCCGGTCCTTTATCAAATTCCCAGCGGTGATTCCATACGATCCTGAGCGGGCCGGGCGATTTGTTGGATTCACTGCGAAGCCGGTCGATTTCATTGAGATTTACGCCAACCGGTATTACATCTGCATTTTCCCGGATGGCTGAGGTAACATTCTCAGGTCGGTGATCCGGCATTTTTCCAAGTAATTCATCGACTGCGTCCAGGAAACTATCAAGATGGAAATGTGTATTGAAAAAAACTCGGTCGGCTGCGAGGCACGAGGTGATATTGGTAAAACCGAATTGGTAGTCGCGTTCAGCTTCGTCCTGGACCGGATAGGTGAGCTGATTTTCATGGAAGTAGGCGACAAGCGGGACATTCTCAAGTTCTGTTTTTGTCAAAGTCCCAAAAGCCGCCAGATCGAGGAAATCACTTGCGATCACAGCATCGGGAGCAAATTCAGGAAGACATTGGCTGAAGTAAACGGCCGCCCCCCTCATCCGCCATTTCCATTTTCGTGCTGGCAGCGTAAGGAGTCGAATTGTATGACGGCTTTGTTTTTGCCATCCGTCAGCAAAAGCCCTGTGCGATCCATCATAGTACGGTTCAATAAAAAGGATATTTGCCACTATTTTGCCTCTGTTTTTGAAGGCCCCTCAAAAGGTCCGAACAAAGTTGCCGGATTCTGGACAAAAAGGCGGCCTTTTAGGTCAGAATCCGCGAAGAAAATCGCGACTTTTTTCAGTGTTTTAAGCTGATCCTGCCAGGGACTGTCCGTTCCGAACAATAAACGGTCTTTTGGATGTCGGTCAATAATTTTTCTCAATATCTCTTCGTTTATGTAACCAAACGTGTAGGAAGTCTCCAGATAGATATCTTCCCCGGCGAGTTTTTCCAGGACAGCATCCCATCTACGCCAGCCTCCCATGTGGGTTGCAATAATTGTAAGTTCGGGAAAATTGCGGTGGATCGAGAGAATTTTCTGCGGGTGGGCTCGTTCATCATCGTCGGGAAATGCAAAATCAAGCCCACAGTGAAACGTTACAAGCAGATCGTTTTCCATCGCTTCCTGGAGGATGGGGCGAATACCGGGATCGGCGAGGTCAAAACCCTGGTATTGAGGGTGCATTTTGAGGCCGGCGAGCCCCGTTTGAGCAATTTTTCTGACGCAAACTTCCGGATTTTCGTTATCTGGATGGACCGATGCCAGCGGTATAATTCTTGGTCCCATAACTTTCCGGGACCAGGCAAGTATTGATTCGAACTGATTCGGGGCGGTCGCGATCGAGCACACCACGCTTCGGTGGATGCCCGCGTGGTTCATAGATCGGATCAAACTACCGATGGTCCCGTCGGTGACTGCCCGCGCATCGTCCTGCGATTGTTCAAGTGTCGAAATCGCGTGATGCGCTAAACCATCGGGAAAAGCGTGCGTATGAACATCTGTGATACCCGTTTGATCCGTCATCACGTTTATCCGATCTCAGCTTTCAGACCGTTATGGTCAATATTGAGCGGTACAACGTATTCTTCCCCCAGTTCTTCTCCCATTGTGGATACAACTTCTTCCCGTCGATTCGGTGCCAGGAGGATGAGCCCCGGCCGATTTCCGAAGGCAAAAGTGAGCTTTGCACCGAGAGCCCCCGCCTCGACGGCCTCCTTGCGCAATTCCGGCAGTCGGGTGTCGGGGAATCCCATATAGTCCTGGATGAGCGCGCTCTCTTCATCACATATTTCGGCAAGCCGGTCATTATCAGTGACCGGGGCCATTTTTTCTATGCGCGTCTGAATCATCTCGCGCACTCTCAGCAGTCCGTAGAGGATTGAAATCTCGGTATCGGTCAGTTTCCCATCGGTCATTTCGAACAACGCGCCGATGTCATCTTCTGTTTGGCTGATTAATTTAGAAGCCCCATCCATTTTTTGCAGGGCACTTAACAGATCTTCTTCCCATTGTTGCCGGCCCGGTTGAGGTTCACCCTCCGGGTCAAGAACAAGGACAACAGACTCGGATGGCAGAATCCACTGGACGTTAAGGGGTTCCCCTGTGCTACTGAGATACATCGCCCCGCCACGGAGAGACGCACAACAGCGAGCGTCGAACTGTTGCGGGTGGATGCGCCTTTCGCCAGAGGCCGATTCGAGGAGCATACCGGCAGTTTCGAGGAGTTCTTTTTCCCCGATTTGCCGGTCGGGACCTCTGTGAGCGAATACTGCTGCGGCTAAGGCGACACCGGCCGCAGGGCTTGAAAGCAATTCTTCGTTTCGGCAACAGGCTTGCCAATTTCCGTAAGAAAGACAGATGTCAAGACCGTGCAGTTCATCGGAATCATATCGAGTTGTTTCAAGGATGGCATGTTTTAATCGGTCGAGAGCGTTTTTGCCGGCTGAGGTTTCGGTTCCTGAAACGAGTCGAATATGGAAGTCTTCGAGAGTTTCATGGACTTCCACTTCAAGGTGGGAGTCACTGGCAAATACGATTGAGCCGAGGCCAAGCAGGTGTTGTTTTTCCCCGGCCAGACAAAAAGAATGGGGGACAGAGAATTGGCCGAATTCTCTCGCATGCAGATTTCCTCTC
>JAGXLK010000374.1 GCA_018334735.1 Planctomycetota bacterium
TGAGCCAGAGCCCAACGTCTACGACTGCGTGGTTGAAATCGACGCCTGTGCGGTCTGCACGGGGACCGATTCAAATATTATCTCCGGGGACTTCCCCTGGCTTGTAAAACCACCTTTTATCCTCGGGCATGAATCCACAGGACTGATCGTGGAATGCGGAGAAAAAGTGGAGAATTTCGAGTTGGATCAGCGTGTCACGCGCGCCGCAGGTATCTTCCCCGGCGAACGTGTTGAGGGTATCGGAAGTAACTGGGGAGGATTCGCCGAACTGGGGCTTGTGCGCGATACCGAAGCGGCAAAAAAAGATGGTGTCGAAGTATCACCCATGATGGAAAACAGCCGACGCCCTATTCCACCGGACGTCGATCCGGTCAGCGGCGCCCTCTCAGTCAATCTCCGGGAAATACTGTCGGTTGCTACCCGGCTCGATTTCGACGAAAACAGCCGGGTTGTCATCATCGGCTCCGGTTACAACGGCATGTTGTTCTCACTCTACGCCAAACTCTGCGGTGCCGGGAAAATCGTAATGGTCGGCAACTCGGAAAGAGCATTGTTGGCAGAAAAAAGTTTCGGGGCCGACGACCTCACCGATTATCGCCTTCCAAATACCCCGGAAATTGTGGCAGATCTTCTTGATGCCGATCCCACGCTGGTAATCGACGCCGTCGGGAAAGTTCAATCCGTCAAACTCGCCGGACAGTTGCTGGGCTCTGATAGTGCCTTCGGACGTTACGGTTTGCACGAACACGAAGCGATACAGCCCCATCTTGCGAAATTGGAAAACAATTACGAAACAGTCGATCTCAGCACCAACGAAGTGGCCGCCACCGACCGGTGGTATGAACTCTGGGAAGAAGGATTTTACGAGCGAGAAGGCATTTGTGACGGAACCATCAGCTTGGATCAGATCACCGATGCTTTTGAGAAACTCGCCCGCCGCGAGGCTATGAAACTCGTCGTCACAATGTAAGCTTTCCGATCCAATGAAATCAAAAATGTTCTGGCTGCTGGTAATTTGCGTCGCTCTCCTGCTGCTTCCAGTCCCGGGGTGTATCTTCTACAATGCGTGGGCGGAAAATGTGCTGGAAAAGCGCATGAAAAGTCTGGAGCGCAACGAGGACGGCATAATCAAAAGCGCGGAACCAATCCGCATCGAACGGGGCCGGGACCGGGTTTGCCTTCTTTTGCACGGATTCATGAGTTCGCCATCCATCTTCGGCCGACTCCCCGAGGCACTCGATCACCACGGCTGGGACGTGTGCGCTCCGCTCCTGCCGGGACACGGCACGAACCCCCGTGAACTCAAGTCCACCACCGGCAAAGACCTGGTCCAAAATCCCGCTTCGACCCTTGCCAAATTGAAAAAAGAATACTCTAACGTCGTAGTCATCGGGATGAGTATCGGAGGCGCTATTGCTGTTCATCTCGCGGCAGAATCCGATTTTGACGGCCTGGTTTTGATTAACCCCTATTTTGCCTCCACATACTGCCTGGCCTACGTCCTGCCGCCTCGATGGTGGAACGCCATTCTGGCTCCTTTCCTTAAATGGACCGTTCGGCCTGCAGGAGTCTGTCACGTCAATCGCCCGGAAGGGAAAAAAGAGGTCTTCAACTATCGTGTCCTTCCAACCAAAGTGTATCCCGAGCTGTTCAAAGTCTCAGACTCAGCAAAGAAAAAGATCCCGCGGGATATACCCACTCTGGTCGCTGTATCAAATGGCGATCATACCGCTTCACCCAGAGCAACCCGCCGATATTTCAAGAACCTTGAAATCACAACCAAAAAACTCCAGGCTTACGATCATTCCGATCACCTGCTGCTCGTCGATAACGACCGAGAAAAAGCCATCCAGGACATTGCCAACTTCCTCAGTTCATTGCCGTGCGAGGAGAAATCGCCGTGACCACGCCCGTCTTTAAGCCCGTCACTGACACTCCCCTTCTGGATCTATCTGCCGTTCCCTGGACCCAGCCAAAACGGGTCGTCAAAAGCAACGATATCCCTGAGAACGCCAGAGAAGTCCGCTCCACAATCATGCATCCGTCCGTCATCGAAGCCGGACGATATCTGAACGATCCGCCCGCGCGATATCTGATGTACTACGCCCCCCACCACAGTCCTGGAATCGGAGCCGCAGCCAGCGATAAGCTCGAAGGGCCCTGGGAACCTCTCGAAGAAAACCCCATTCTGCACCTTGAGGACTGCGGAGGTATCCATGGTCATATCAGCGGGCCCGATGTCATCTGGATGCCCGAAACCGAAAGGTTCAGAATGTATTTCCATGGATCGGTGCCTGAGGCCGGACAACAATCGGGAGTGGCGGCCAGCGCTGACGGGATCCATTTCGAGACATTGCGCAACGAACCAATCCTCACAAAACCCTATTTAAGAGTCTTCCGAAAAGCGGGCGATTTTTACGGCGTTTGCCGCTTCGGACGGAATCTGGGCCTCGTCCGATCCCCTGACGGATTGACCTGGGAAGAATGGCCGATCGGCCTGTTGCTTGAGACGGGAGAGAAACAGGAAGAGTTCGACCGACTTCGTCACCACTGTCTCTGGATCGAAGGAACTACGCTCTACGTCTTCTACTGCACCTACCGCGACCCCGAATGCCGGCTCGAAACTATACGCGCGGCCGTGATGTCAATCGAAAGCGACTGGGAAAATTGGGATAAACCACAGCGCCTCGGCGATGTCATCCGTCCGGAACTCGAATGGGAAAGCAACAATATCCGGGATCCGTACCTGATCGAGGCGGGAGGGAAACTTTACATGTTCTATGTCGGCGGGAACGAAGCTGGCATAAGCCTCGCCATCGCCAAAGACGGCCCCGAAACCTGGTCGCGCTGACCGCCGGCGATGATCGGGTGACACTACCTCGCATTTCCCAACGTTTGTCCGCCTCAAGTCCAGTTTCGCCCGCCGCTGGCGCGCTCAGCTGAACTCGAGTCTCAATCCCCCCGAGCGGACTGGACTTCAGCCAGCGGCTGGAGTTCAGAACGCGGTGCATAAACCCAACGGTTCACTAACAAAATAGTCAACAATTGACAGCAGGTCACGCAGGGAGATCTATCCTGCTATGAACCATTGCCACGAAACCGCGGATGCCAACCGATGCGCCGTCATAGTAGTGCAAGCATCTTGCTTGCAACTTTTCCGTTATTCTGCCAGAAGAGATCAGGTCAATTATCCGAACTCCATCTGTGACAGGCAGGAGCACCTGTTTAGCCCGGAGATACCGCTTCATGGGTCATTGCGAGTCCATCGCGAGATGGGCGAAGCAATCTGGTCGTTTTTTCAGCCCAACAGCGAGATTGCCGCGGCGTCCCGCTGCGCGGAAGGCCTCGCAATGACATGTGAGCGCGGATGGCTGATGTAGGGCACGCTAAATGCGTACGCCCTGAAAGGGCAGCATATAACAGCCCGGGGTGCAGACGGCTGAAGGTCGTCGGAGCCCTGGGGTACAGGTATGCATTGAGAAAAAAGTGGGCTGAAGGTCCACCACAAAACGACGAAAGATAAAGGCAAAGCGGCGCCCCCCGTGGAGGATTCGATGGACAGACGTGCCTGCCATTTTAAATCTCGTTTGCATTGGCATACCCCCTTCCAGATAGTCCACCGCGACTCGCGGTCACCGCACTCCGCAGCCGGCTGTGCTGGCGGGATTCATGCAGGAATCGGTACTGAGGCGATTGTCCGCCACGCCCCATATTCCGTTCCGGAACAAACGACAAATAGCGCCTTATACAAACCGCAAACTGAACAGATCCGCATCCCGCATCACAAAACGCAGTCGCACGGGTTCTCCAGCCAATTCACTGACATCTGCCCCGTCTTCCCAACTCGCACAACCGGCGATCCGGTTCCCAAAAATATCCTCGGCTTCCTCCAGACTATAGCCCGGAACCGGATTTCCGTCCGGGTCGCAAATTTCCACGCGCATGCTTCCCGCGGCACTTGTGCTGTAATTCAGCTCCAGTTCCTTTCCGGAAAACACAAGCGGTTTGGTCAAAAACTCTCCACCGCTGTAGCGAGCCCGTACCGAGCAGAACCCGTCAAGCCGCAGGCTGTAGCGGCGCAGCTGGTTGCCGGGTTGAGCATAATGCTCATCCACATAAA
>JAGXLK010000375.1 GCA_018334735.1 Planctomycetota bacterium
CCGGACTGCAGGACAAGAGCCCGGGCGAAAAGTGGATCGACCAGCATTTCCGCCGGCCGTCTGCGTCCGATATCGCCTGCGAGCTGGGTGCCCAGCGGGGGAGTGATATCAACTTTTGCGGCACCGGCCAGTAGTGCGGGGGTTTTTGTTTTCATCTGTGGACCTCCGAGTGGTTTTGGGGAGTCGGGTTTGGAATGTTTTTAAGGGACAGAAGGGACTTAAGGGACGTAAGAGACTAAGTTTTTGTGTGTTCGCCAGGGCTACGCGGTGCTGTAAAGGAGTGCGACTTCTTGGTGCCGCTTAGATCTTAGTCCGGGCGGTCAGAAAATCAAGTGAGTCATGTTGGGAGCTCGGGATTTGCGGTCTCTGCGGTTGTGACCCCCAATGTCCATGGGAAACGTCCATCTGGGTCCAAAGATCCGGACAGGTTTGACATGAACGGGTCATTGCGAGCTCATCACAAGGTGGGCGAAACAATCTCGTCGTTTTTTCAGCCCAGCAGCGAGATTGCCGCGGCGTCCCGCTGCGCGGAACGCCTCGCAATGATATGTGCACCTGAAAGTCTACCCCATATCATCTCGAACACCAATCCGGGTCTGACGACCCGGTCCACAGGCTGGAGCCTCCTCCGCGCAAGATTATGGAGCGCAAGGAGCCTGTGCCACATGCGTTTGTAGCTCACGGTATGGCAGAAGCGACGCATGGCGTATTGCAATGACAGGACTGCCGGAAAAGCGCTTCTGAGGGCCAACGGCCCGGCAGATAACAGCCCGGGGCACAGAAGGCTGAAAGCCCTCGGCGCCCTGCCGTTGCCGAGCCCTGAAAGGGGAAAATATAACAGTTGTGCCGTACAGTGAACTATGGGGGGGAAGCAGCCTGTGCTTTGGGGTTCAGTTTTTCAGCGCGTCTTTGAGGACTGGTTCAAACGGTCTGTCCCAGATTTCCGCGAAACGCATGTTGCGGAGTCGCAATGTGTGTTCACCGGACGGCACGGTCAGGCCGATCAGCCACGTATTTTTGTAACTTCCCCAACCGCTGGCCGGATAATCGGTCCAGCACGCCATCCATTGCTGTCCGTCCACGTAATACTGCGGCCGAATGATGGCCGACGGGTTGGTTACGTGCAGCACCCGGCGACGGCCGCGCGTGTGAATCACGATTTCCTCCCCGTCCATTCGTGCCTCAAAAGGACCTTCGCCGTAGATGCGTAATTCATCGGTGAGTTCCACTGATTTGATTTTCTTTTCGTAACCGTTCTGGATCTTATGTGTCCCTTTCTTGAGATCTTTTCTTCGCACTGTCGTCTCAAAGGGTCCGTGTCCTTGCACGATGTGTCCGCGGTAGCCGACCCTGCCGGTGCCGGCGTTCAGGGACAACATGATGCGGTCTTCGAAGATCCGTACGGATCCGGCGCGACCCGAAAAAGCGATTCCTTCGGCGTTCCATGAGAAATTCTTGTCGGCCGCGAACACGTAGTCGGTCGACTCACTCGTGCGGAGTTTGAGCACTCCTGCGGCGAGTTTTTCGCATTTGGGCGTTGCCTTGCCTTCGGCGCGTGGGTAAATCACATACAGAAAATCTTCCCCGGCCCCGGCGGGAATCTCGAGGATCGTTTTTAGATTTGTCCGGGCCCGGCCGCCCGCGCCGCCTTTCATGACCATCCGCGCCCGCACTTCGCGTTCCCGGGAGAACCAGAACCAGGCGGACACGCCGTGTTTGGTGCCGGTTTCCATCGTACGACCTCTCAGAGATTTCATCCTGGCCACCGGAATGATTTTTTCCACCGGTGCATCGTCCCGGGAAAAACTTTCTCCGTCCACGGTGATCCGATCGGGGTAACCCATGGTAAGCCACGTCCACCATTTTTTGCGGCTCTTCCCGCCCGGGAAAGTATCTCGCATCACGAAATAATTCAGTCCGTCGGCGCGACGACTTTTGAGGAACATGACGTGCCGGCGCCATTCCATTTCGCCTTTCCCATCTTTGAATAGTTCGGGCGGATAGTAGCGGCTGGCGACTGCGTAGTCGACATTTTTACCGAACCCATAATCGCTTACGGTTCCGTCGACACGCCCGAAGATCTCCTGCAGGTTTCGCCGACCGACCTTAACCTGATTGTGGTAGATGGCATTGTTGCGGGCAGCTTTGCCGGAGTAGTACTGATAGGGCGTTCCCGGCGAGAGGGGAGCGCCTTTCCCGTAGAGAATGACGTTCAGGTAATCGGAATCCCAGTGAGACCAGTTCATCCCGGCCCGCAACAGCATCGAGGTTTCTCTGGAACTCTCCGGATGCGAACGAAAGGCGACGCCGTAGGTGGGCATGAAAATCGTGCGCAACGGTTCCGGTTGGGGTTTGACGTCCGGCAGGTAATAAGCCGGATGGCCGACGAATGCGGACCCGGTACCCTGCCTTTTGATGTTCCCGCCCATTCGGTTAAAAACGTATTTCAGCCAGCGTGCAAAATCTCGATAGCCATCGAGGTAAGTTGCGATACTCACACCCCAAATCGCCGGTTTCAGATCGCCAGAATTCCCCATCCCGGGCACAATTCGGCCCTCTCCGTATCGCGGATCGGGCATTGTCAGATTGGCGAGGTATTTGAGCGTGCTGCGGTGGTATCCTTTGGGGCGAAGATCTTTTATGCCACCGTTGCGAAGGATGTTGATCGTGATATTCATCGCCTGAGTCGGAGCGTAGAGCTGGTAGGCCGGACAGGCGACCCAGACGCCATCGGGGGCGGTTTGCGTTGCCAGCTTGAAGCGGGTGTATGCAAACAGATGGTCCATCCAGGACCGATACCGCGGATGATTCGGCAGCAGACCTGCAAAATAACCGAGCGCCAGCGTGCGGTTGATGGTCATGTTGTTGTTTCCGAGGTGGACCCCGGCACCGCGGGGATTGAAATCAGGATCGCTCGTGACATAGGCATACAGAGCGAGGCGTTTCATCAGTTCCTGACGCAGTTCCTCGGGCAGTTCCGGACACGCCAGCGCATCTTCCGCTTTATTCGCGAAGATCAGGAACTGGGCTTTGCGATAATTGGACAATCCGACCAGGAAAAAATCATTCTCCCGATACGGTTTTTTCAATTTTTTGATGACTTCGCGGGCATTCTTTTCCGCATCTTCCTCGTTGCCCGTCAGCAGGTAGTAGTTCTGCAGTTCGTCTTTCCGTGGATGTTGGGCAAGGGATTCTTTCAAACGTTTCAAGTCGTCCGCCCGGAAGAACGAGCCGGGATAGGCGTCTGCACCTGACATATCCCATTCCACGCCCCAGTCTTTGTATCGATCGAGCCCGATGTGGCCGAACTGGGCCTGGGCGAGACGCAGATTTTCACCGGCATACAGCCCCCAAACCCGCCGGCCATAGGTTTCTGACAGTGCATCGTCGTGTTCGTGCGTTGAGAAGGGGGAGAAATCGTCGGCGATGTCGAGAGACCAGTGTGTATGGCGGACGCTGATCGGCAGACCGATGGAGATGCCACGGTCGGCTTTGTGCCATGCGTTCAGGGCCATCGTGCGCCGCCACGACCCGACGTGGAGGGGGACGATACCGATATTGAGTCCCGCGCCGGGAGTGTTGGCTTTTCCGTCCCAGATCTGCATACCCCCTTTGTAGCCTCCCCATTTTCCCCCGGGGACAATTTTTTCCAAAAGGATCATGTCGTTTGCGGGCGGTATAGGCACGGGAGCTTTTCCAACACCGCCGACTGGTGCCGCTTCCTGGCCTGATTTCTTCTTTTTGTTCATATAGGATTTGAACTCATCGGTCTGGAGCTCGGGCAGAAGTTGCTCGCCGCGTCCTTTCACCCACGCGAGATTCCGGGGCTCCCAACCGGCATGCAGGTCGAGCATCAGAAGATCTTCACCTTCCCGGAACGAGCCAAAATCGAATTCTTCGGTAATGACAGCGAGTGGCATACCGGCCGACAGACGCAATCGAAGGACGTAATTTCCCTCGGGCAAGAACGTATAACTGGCTTCGTATTCCACGCAGGCCGGTCCCTGGCGGATGATTGAAAATTTTTGCGAGGCGATTTTGCATGGAGACGAAAATCGGGTGCCACCTATCCAACCCGATTTGCCCTGACGCCACGAGTGAATCGGACCGGGCACTTT
>JAGXLK010000376.1 GCA_018334735.1 Planctomycetota bacterium
GCCATAGCTGACTTCCGCCGACGATCAGCATCGTGCCTCCCTCCTGCACGAAAGACTCCAGCAAATCGACCGATTTCTTCGAGGCCAGATCTGCGGGGAAAGAGAGGATGACAAGTGCGCCGATCGCTGCTTCGCCCTCAGGCGGATTAAGGGCACGTTGCAGCGATTTCAAATCGTTGATAAGGAGGGGACGGAACGCCTGGCGAGTTTGCAAGGAATCTCGCAGAAGGGCGGACAATGAGGCCTGCTTTTTTGGCTCCTCACCTATGCTTTGGAGGATTCCCACACGGACCGTTATGTTTTGTTCAGCAATCGCTCGTTGCTGAAGAGCTTGTTGGATCACCATATAATCGGGCGATTCTTCCGGTACTTTTTGGAGAGTCGCCGTGATCCCGCTGGAAACCCAAACGGACATCAGGAAAGCGATCGCCAGCACAATTCCACTTGTGGTGATGAGCGAGCGCCAGATACGAATGCGTATGCTCTTCCATGCAATTTCGACAGATTTGCGAAGCGGCAGGACGATCTGACGCCCGATCCCGGCGTCCCGGGAGCTGTCCACAATGCTTTTTCTCTTGGCCAACGGCTCATCTCCTGTGCGGAGCAAGGCTGTGCGAGTTATTAACTATTTTCGTCCTCGTCTTCTTTTGGCACGGCAAAACCTATGATTCCGCGTTTGCCGAGTTTCTTCATGTAAGCAACCATTGAAACTTCCGCTTCCCGATGGTTGAGCTTAAAATGCCCGGCAAACTCTTCCACAATTTGTTCAACCGTGTGTTCTCCGTCACATAGTTCTACAACGTAAGTGCCGAGTTCGTCAAGTTCGATCTGTTTATATGGGGGTATGTTGAAGAATTTACCTATTATGCGCATCATACTTGTGCGCTTGCGCGGAATGTTCAATACGACGTTTTCATCCGCGTTATATTCCACGCTTATCATTTGATTTAGGACGGGAACGGCCTGCATGGATTGTTCCCGATCCAGCTCGGGCATTTCATCAGCTTTTTTCCCGAACAAACGGCTCAAAAGACCCATAATATTTTTGATTCTCCGTCGGTTCGTTTCTCACGCATTCTCGCAGCACTTCATGGTTTCCACAGCGAAATCAAGCAGTTTATCGACTTCCGGGCCACCACGGCCTGAATAGTTCACCAGCATGATTCGATTGCTTTCCGGGCAGTGCCAGCATTTCACGCGCATTCGTTTACCTTTGCCGATGAGGCGCAGGGGATCAAATAAAAGCCACGGCCGAATTTCAGCCTCTATGGCCTCGTGCCGTTTCACCTGAGTTTCGCGCGTCGTACAACTCTTTCGCTTCAACTCGGACTCAAAAAAATCGCGAAACCACTCGGACAGTGAACTTTCAGAGAGCAGAATTTGAGCCAGACTGACCCGAATAAATTCCAGTTCTTCCCGTTTTTTCCGGAAAGGCATTCGAATACATCCGGTTTTGAGCTCGGGGTAGTGAAGGCGCCAGCCTTCCGGACTGTAAAATTCAACATCGTAGAATTTCCACAACATCTCGCCGTTTTCCGGGTGGTCGGACAATGAGGCGAAGACGGTTCGCGAAAGGTTTCTCATCGATTCATCACGATCGCCCAGCACCGCGACATGGACGACGCGCTGGCATTTCTGACAGATGCTCACCATCCCGATCCCACGATTGGCGCTGACCCATTCGTAGCACTCGATTTTTTTACCGCGGATGTTTGCAAGATTGAGCTGGCGATTGACCGAAATCTCGTTTTTTTCTTTTTTGGCGTTCTTGCGTAATTCGCGGATGTAACGGGTGGCAGCGCCGGAAGGGTCCGCGTTCTTTTCTGCCTCGTCCCACTTCAACTGAAGCCGCATCTGCGATTCGTCGGCGAGAGCTACATACCCCGAATCATAATCTCCTCGTGTTACGATGACGCTCCATTCTTCGGGAACGGTCAGAGTGATACCCTGCCAGGCAAAGGTCGTGAAGTTCTGTTTGTCGTTGGAGGAAGAAGCCGCCATCTCAATCCATGAGTTCTATAACGGCATCGTCTTCGGTATCACAAATATCGAACAATTCATCGAAGCGCATGATTTCGAATATTTCATAAATGCTGTCGGATATATTGCAAAGCCGCAGTTCCCCTCCCGCTGCGTCAAGGGTCTTATACAGGCTGACCAATTTCCCCATCACGGCGCTGCTCATGTAGTGAATTTTCTCGAAATTAACAACGATTTTCTGGATGTTGTGGTTTTCCATCAGCGCGTCGATTTCATCTCCGAGCTGCTGGACGTTACTGTGATCGAGTATTCGGGACGTGCTGAAGTTCACGATCATCACATCATTTTGTCGCGTGATATGCAGAAGAGCATCCTCTTCCCCTTCAATATCGCTGCTCTCAACAGCTGTCTCGACACTCGCGGTTGGCACGCCGCCCTTGCCTTTGTCGAGCTTTATCACACTCCCACACTTCGGGCAACGAGCCCTGCGCCCGATATTTTTGTTCTGCGTCTTGAGCTTAGCCCCGCAATTGTCACATTTGACAACAACTTGTTCGTCGTTGGCCATGTTTACGCTTCCCTCATAAAAGCTTTTTTGTTGAGCCTATTGCAGAAACATTATATATACTTTTGCAGTATGACGTCCAGCTTACGTCGCGTTTCCTCCGGTATGTCGTCGGGCGCCGTCAGAATCGCATTCTCAAGCGCACTCCCGCACTCACATGTCCTTGCCGTGGGAAACTGTTCCACGGCATCCTTAATGATCTGTTGGGACATCGCGCTGTTTTGTTGAAGATTCTCCAGAAGCATTTCTACAGTCACTGCTTCCTCACCTTCATACCAGCAATCATAATCAGTCACACAGGCCATAGTAGCGTAACATATCTCCGCTTCCCGTGCGAGCTTGGCTTCTTGATAATTGGTCATCCCAATTACCTCGACTCCCCACGACCGATACAGTTCGGACTCGGCGCGGGTTGAAAAAGCGGGCCCCTCAATACAGACGTACGTTCCGCCACGATGAACATTTGCGCCGGATTTCTCCGCGACATCGCTGAGAAACCCGCTCAGATCAGTGCAGACCGGATCCGAGAAGCTGATGTGGGCGACAACGCCATCCCCGAAAAACGTGTCAACGCGCCGCCGCGTGCGATCGAGAAACTGGTCGGGAAATACAATATCCCGGGGAGCTATGTGCTCTTTCATGCTTCCCACAGCCGATACGGAAATAATCCATTCAACGCCCAGTTTCTTCATCCCGTAAATGTTGGCGCGAAAATGCAACTCGCTGGGCATGAGACAATGCCCCTGACCGTGTCGCGGCAGGAAAACCACCTCATGGCCGGCGATCTTGCAGATGCTGTAACTGTCGGATGGAGCGCCGAAAGGGGTCTCAACTTGAACCTCTTCGCGAGACTCAATCCCTTCCATTTCATATAAACCGCTTCCGCCAATGACTCCTATGCGTTTCTCGCTCATTCCTGTTTCCATGATCGGGGAAAGCCAGTAGAGAATAAACCGTATTGTAACGCCACCGCTCGGGGTGTCAAGCACGTGGCTCAGAGCTCGCGCCTGCGATTTTGATCATACAGGTTGTGCGCCGGCTCTACCCCGGATATTTCAAGCGTACGCTCCCGGAGGGTGCTCCCGACAGGGTGAATTCCTGCCGTTTGTTTGAAAAAACACTCAGTACAGGGTGTGTACAAATCATCATGGCAAAATCCGTAGTCAGGTAAGTATTCAGTAAACCACGTTGGCCCGTCCCCGCCGCGCCCTGTGCCGTGGTTATCGGACTTCGCACTCGCAGATCCGGCTACTGAACTCAAATCCGAAATGTTTGTTAATCCGTTGCCTCCACCGGGGCGGGACCGTTGGTTTATGGACCGCGTTCTGAACTCCAGCCTCCGGCTGAAGTCCAGTCCGCTCGCGGGGATTGAGACTCGAGTTCAGCTGAGCCCGCTACTGAGCGGGCGAAACTGGACTTGAGGCGGACCTGCCGTTGGTCGTTCTGCTGTTTTGCCGGGAGATCTGCCGGAGGGCTGCGTTTTTACCGCCGAACATAGGGGCCAATCGTAGAACCTCCGGCACAGGGCCGCAGCAGCCCCGGGCTACCGAAGAAAGTCAACGTGGTT
>JAGXLK010000377.1 GCA_018334735.1 Planctomycetota bacterium
AGGTATTTTGGGGGGGTGGTTGGGATGCCAACTGATGACCCTGATATTCTAAAGGAGCGTTTTGACAGACTCGGGTTGAAACCGCAATTGATGCGATACATGTTTGAGGACGGGGTTTTCAGGAAGAATCGCGTGCAGTACGTGAGATCCCAGCTTATGGGAGCCGTTGAAAGTGCAGAAGTAAATACAAACCAGAGACCCGTAGGTTGGACGTTGTACCTTGCCGTGTGGGAAGACTCGATTAGTGCGGGTCTCGCTGCGAGAGATGAAAAAGACGATGTCAGAGATTACAAATTTTTTGAATCGCTTCAAAACGTATCCCCCCTCGTTATTCTGGTGCCAATCGGGGTCATTTTTTTCATTTTGTTGGTCGGAAGTTTTGTGCGGCCGAAAGAAATGGGCAAAAAGACTGCGGGGGCGTTTTCAATCCTGACCACGGGTGTTTTTGGCCTGTCAGCAAATATGCTGGTGATTTATACGTACCAGGCATATTTCGGCTACGTATACCGCGATATCAGTGTGATTGCCGGGACCTTTATGGCGGGATTGGCCATAGGTGCCCGCATTGCTGAGCGGGCAAAACACATGGAAACGGGCAAATTACTGATGTTTCTAGAAGGTACACAGATAGTTTTTTTACTCAGTTTCCCGGTGATGTCACAATCTTTAAGTGGGCACCCAATTCTATTGATTTTGCTGTCCCCGGTCGCCGGGATTCTAACTGGCGCCGAGTTTCCTCTCGCGTGCCATCTGAGTTCAGATTCAAATGCTACAGTTGGGACAACGGCCAGTTTGTTCGACGCTTCTGATCACCTGGGAGCTCTGATTGGTGCGGCATTGACAGGACTGGTCTTGATGCCGGCTTTCGGGGTGAAAGCAAGTGGTATAATTCTGGCTGGAGTGAAGATGTTCAGTCTTTTTTTGCTGTTAATAGTGCGGTCGAAATACCGGGAAATTGCCGATCTGTCGCTCTGAATCACTTATGTCGTTGCGGCCATATTCAGTCCTGCGAATGGAAGATGAGGAGCTTCGGGACGCTGATCGCGCGGCTTGAGCCTGATATGCCCTTTTGCAATACTTGCCCTGAGGCTTGACGCGGGTACCACCCCCCTCTATCATACAAATTGAGCACTTTGAGAAAGGAGCGAGGTATGAGACGTAAATCAACCCGAATGATCACAGCTTTCTTGGTAGTCGTGTGGACATTTTTTGTGGGGCAGCCCGTTCGTTCCGGTCAACAGGAAGTCAGGATTGGCCCTGCGGATGCTGGCGCACTGGCGCCGATACGTTACGCGGAAATAGAAATCGAAGGGCCAATTCTCGAGGCGTTTCCTGAAGTCTACCTGATGGAACCAAATTTGCCGACGATTCACAATCTCGTCTCGCGAATTAAGAAAGCAGCGGCGGATAAATCTGTGGATGGATTAATTATCAAGGTCGGCCCGATTGATGCGGGATGGGGAAAAGTTCAGGAACTTCGAGATGCCATTGCGAAGTGCCAGGAGGCACAAAAAACTGTAATCTGTTTTTTGCAGGGCGGTAGCAATACGGAATATTATCTGGCGAGTTGTGCCGATCAGTTGGTGATGATGCCCGGTGGTTCCTTGTTGCTGACCGGATTGCGAGCCGAGGTGATGTTTGTGAAAGGTTTGCTGGAGAAGATTGGGGTGAAGGGACAAATGGTGCAGGTGGGGAAATTTAAGGGAGCTGCCGAAACTTTCAGCCGCCTGTCTGCCTCACAGCCGTTTCGTGAGTCCATGAATGCTCTGCTCGATAGTTATTACCGACAGTTCATTGGAGGGATGGCGAAGGGACGGAATATGAAGGAAGCTGAGATGCGTAACGTGGTTAATAAAGGTCCATATACCGCACCTCGTGCTGAAGCCAGTGGCCTTGTCGACGGTTTGATGTTCTACGATGAGTTGCTTGAGAAAATCAAGAAAAAAGAAAAGGTCCCTTTGTTGTTAACGAAAGATTACGGTCAGAAAAAACAGAAATTGCCGCTCGGTTCGACCCCACAAAAAATAATGAAAATGATCCTCGGTATGGGCGGAGGCGGATTGCCGCAAAAAGGTTTTCCCGGCGGAACCTCCATTGCTGTGGTTCACGCCGTAGGGCCCATTGTGCAACAGAGCCCGAAACAGGTTTCAGTCGGAGAGTCGGTGATCAATGCGGCCAGAATGGTCAAATTATTGCGCCGGCTCAGGAAACGTGACAATGTCAAGGCCGTGGTTTTGAGAGTGGACAGCCCGGGCGGAAGTGCGGTTGCCAGTGACATGATCTGGCACGAGTTGAGAGCGGCCGACAAAACAAAACCCGTGGTTGCCTCGATGTCGGATGTGGCGGGTTCCGGCGGATATTATATCGCCAGCGGCGCACGTTATATTTTTGCCCATGAGGGCACAATAACAGGTTCCATCGGGGTTGTAGGGGGCAAGTTTGTTATGAAAGGACTTTTCGATAAAATCGGAGTGAATGTCGATGTCTTTGAAAGGGGAGACAATGCCGGGCTTCTGTCGTCTATTGAAGAGTTTTCAGATTCTGAAGAAAAGAGATTCCGGCAGCTGCTGGAACAGACCTACGATTTGTTTGTGCAACGTGTGGCGAAATCACGTGGTGCGTCACTAGAAGAAATCGAAAAATGGGCAGCCGGACGAGCAATGACGGGGGCCCAGGCCAAAAAGGGGAATCTTATAGATGAAATTGGCGGCCTTGCAAAGGCTTTGGAGAAGGCGCGGGAACTGGCAGGTATTGACGTTGAAACGGATGTTGAAATTGTCCATCTTCCGAAATCTCAAAGTATCCTGGAAGTTATGATGGTGGGTCGGGATCCCGGTGTTATAACTCCGCAATTAAAAATGTCTGAACTCGGCCCCCGGCAGTTGCGCGCGGCACTGTCGTATTTGCGTGGCATGTCTTGCCTTGACAGCAATCAGCCCGCGGCGCTGATGCCAGGCTGGATTACAATTCGCTGAAATACGATCTTCTCAAGAACCGCTTTTGAACCGCGGGAATTCCAAATGGATCATCTGAGTGAACTCGAAAATAGCAGTATTTACATTATACGCGAAGCGTACGAACAGTTTGACCATATCGGCGCGTTGTGGTCGGTCGGGAAAGACTCCACCACACTGATCTGGCTCTGCGCCAAAGCTTTCTTCGGCGAAATTCCTTTCCCGGTGGTCTATATCGATACCTCCCATCATTTCCAGGAAATGTATGATTTCCGGGATGAACAGGTGAAGAAATTGGATCTGGATCTGATCGTCGCCCGAAACGATGAAGCGCTGGAACGCGGCGTCGGTCCGCACGGCGGAAGTAAATTGGAATGCTGCAACGAACTCAAAACAAACGCGCTCAAAGCCTGTATCGCCGAACATCAATTTGGAGCCCTCCTGCTCGGCATCCGCCGCGACGAACACGGTATCCGCGCCAAAGAGCGCTATTTCTCGCCGCGGGATAGTCAATTCCGCTGGGATTACGAAAACCAGCCACCCGAACTCTGGGACCAGTATACCAGCCAGGAAGAGGAAGAGTATCACACCCGGGTTCATCCGATCCTCGAATGGCGCGAACTCGATGTATGGCTCTACATCCAGCGGGAAAATCTACCCGTCAACCCGCTCTATTTCGCCCGGGATGGCGAGCGGTACCGAAGTCTGGGCTGTGAAACCTGTACGTCTCCCGTGGCATCAAATGCGAGCAATGTCGACAAGATAATCGCGGAAATCCGCACCGGCGACACCGCCGAACGCGCCGGCCGCGCCCAGGATAAGGAAGACATCGATACCATGCAAAAACTCCGGGCGCTGGGATATATGTGACAAATCAGCGCGGCCCCCAGATTTGCCATAAACCAGCTGAACAAGCAGACGCGCCCTCTGGCCATGTGCCGGTACATAATTAGTCTAAAAATACCATGCAACGCGTCATTGCGAGCCCATCGTAAGATGGGCGAAGCAATCTCGTCGTTTTGTTGGCCCAACAGCGAGATTGCCGCGGCGCCCCGCTTCGCGGCTCGCCTCGCAATGACATGTAAGCATGGACGGCTAATTTACAGCGCGCGAAACGCATACATGTGCCGGAGGAACGATATGTTACGCGC
>JAGXLK010000378.1 GCA_018334735.1 Planctomycetota bacterium
TTCGAATTGGCGCCCCGACCACCCCTTTTTCAGCTCGGTGTGCAATTCAAGGTAATCTTTCAGTCGATTGTAACTTGGATCTTTGCCAGGAAATCCCGTCCGGCTATAAACAGCAGGGCGATCCAGTTCTTCGTGGAAATAGCATCGCCGCAGTCTTTCTCTTCTATCCATAATGCTCACGTCAGATAGGGATTGTTGGTTTTTTGCCGCCCTCACTCAAGGTTCGATGATTATTGGATCCTATCACAGGCACTGTTCTTGGATCTTTTGTAAGTGAGGTTTTTAACCGGCACGAAGATTTTGCGCAACATCTCCGTTTCTGAGAACGATAAAATCAAGCAGATCGCGGAGGCTCAGAATACCAACGGGTTCGTTGTTCTGGACGACGATCAAACGGTTTCCTTCTTCTCTCCTGAGAATAGAAAGCGCCCTGGAAGCGTCGGTATCGGGGGAAATACACATGTCATCCGGGGGATCCTCCATAATTTCCGATACCGTGGCAGAGTCCCACCGGGCACGTTCGAGCTGGGCCGGCGCGCGAGAATTGACCTCACCGATTAAATTACCATCGTCATCAACCACTGGGAAAACGTGAAAGTGGTAGTGGAGAGCGTAATCTTCGACGAAATTCTGGACCGGTATATCGGAAGTCACCGTAATAGGGTCGGAAGTCATAAAATCGCTCACCGGTTGGCCTCCGATAGTCTGCCGCATCACAACTTGTTGCAGGCTATTCGACGCGGCTTTTCGCAAGAAGAAACCGATAAACATAAACCAGATCCCCCCGATGATGCTTCCGGAAAAAAGCATGAGAACTCCGCCAACGATCATAACCATTCCGAAAGTGCCGCCGATGCGACCGGCAATTCGGGTGGCTTTCCGCAAGTCGTTAGTTGCCCCCCATATGAGACTTCGCAGCACCCGTCCACCATCGAGAGGGAAGGCCGGAAGACTATTAAAGACGGCAAGCGCAAAGTTAATGCCTGCGAGATATCCCAGCAGCACTGTCACGGTCCCGGGCCAGTAAAAGAGTTTGCCCGTAATCCAAACTGCCAGGCACCCCAGTGAGATCAGTATGCTGGCCACAGGACCCACCACTGCCATAAGGAATTCACCCATAGGAGTAGGGGGTTCGTCTTCCATCTCGCTCACGCCCCCGAAAATGAACAAGGTAATGCCTTTCACCGGCATACCGGTTTTTCGGGCCACTATGCTATGGCAGAGTTCGTGAATTATCAGAGATGCAAAGAGTCCTAATGCGCCGATTACCCCGAGAACCCAGTAGACCCAGGTGTTCTCTATTTGCCCCCCGAGAAAAGACCTCAGCATCCCTTCTTTGCTGGAGAGTGAAAATACAATCAGGAAAAACAACAGAAACCAGGTCGGGTTGATTTTTATCGGAAACCCGAATATTTTGAACAATGTCCAGCTTTTGCGTAAATTCGGCATCAAATATCCTTTCTTCTCACAGCATCATAACTCCAGCTTACCGGAGCGATATCCAGGCGTAAAGTGAGCGGGCCGTTATCGTGCCCCGTGCCCGTTCTTTTGTTTTTTCACATCGAAGCCATCTGAGTGAAGTCTTTTTTTGATTGGATGAATAGCTTTAAGGCGCCTCTTTTTTCTTCTAAGACACGCCTATGAGGGATGAAAAGTTCGAACAATTCGGTCTTCAGCTCCTCCAGTGGTATTCGAGAAATCGTCGTGAGCTGCCCTGGCGCGACGATCCTTCGCCGTATGAAGTCTGGGTTTCGGAAGTGATGCTTCAACAGACGGTTGTGGGGAGCGTTATCGGTCGGTTTGAGCAATGGATGAGCGAGTTTCCTGGCATTCGTGACGTAGCGGAGGCTGAAAAACAAGAAGTCCTGTCGATGTGGGAAGGTCTGGGGTATTACCAACGTGCACGTCATCTTCACGAAGCAGCACAGGTAATTGTTTCGAAGTATGGGGGACGAATTCCCTGCGATCGTGAGGCTTTGCTGGATTTGCCGGGCATCGGCCCTTATATCGCCTCCGCAATTCGAAGCCTTGCGTTTGCGATCGACGACGTGGCTCTCGATTCCAACCTTAAGCGCGTTTTCATGCGTTTGCTGGCTCTTCCGGGAATGCCGCAGGATAGTTCCGTCAGAAAGACTGCAAAAAGGGCCGCACAGCAAGCAATGCCACCCCGCCGCTCAGCCGATTTCAACCAGGGGCTTATGGATTTCGGCACGGCTATCTGTCGGCCGGGTTCACCGCTCTGTGGCAAATGTTTTGCTTCAGGGGATTGTGCAGCCTACCAAGAGGGTTTACAGGAAGAAATTCCACCGGGGAAAAAAAGAAAAATCAAGAAGATTACGACGGTTCTGGCAATATTCCTCCAGAGAAGCGAAATTTATATTCAGAAAAGGCCGCTGGACGGTTTGTTCGGGGGATTATGGGAATTCCCCGGCGGAAAAGTGGAGGCGGATGAAGGTCTTAAAGAAGCTCTCAAACGGGAAATCCGTGAGGAACTGGGTGTAGAATGCGAACCGGGACAAAAACTGCCGGAAGTGATGCATTACTATACCCGTTTCGAGGCTACGCTCCAGGCATTTTTGTGCCCATCGCCTCCTGTTCTGCCAACAGATGAAACTCATCGGTGGATTGGCTTAGTGGAGATCAAGGATTACCCGATGCCGTCGGCCAATCGTCGGCTCGTGCAGTTGATTGAGGAAACCATCCTCTGATTACCCGCTTATAAGTTCCGCCAACGGGGCTTGGATTTGTTTTTACGACAGATTCTAAACCGCTGAGATTCGGGAGCAGGGCGCACAAACATGTAGATTGAGGGGAAAACGTTCTGAATTATTGCAATCAGGTTCCGACAATGAGTAAACTGAAAAAATGGCCGCTCTTATCACGATTTCGAGCAGGAGACGGAGAAAGAGATGACCTTTGCCGCTATGGCTGCAATATCGGGGAGCTGGTTGTATTTTACTGATGTTGTTCTCGTCGTAATTGTGGTCCTCAGCGCGTATTTTGGCTTCCGATCGGGGTTTGCCTGGCAGATCGTCCGCATTGTCGCCTGGGTCGGAGCTTACTGGGTCGCGGTCCGTTATCATGCCGACTTTGCCGGCAAGATCGGAAACTTCTGGAGCGATCCTGCGCGCGAAATCCTTTGTTTCGGGATTATTTTTGGAGGGATTCTTATTGGCACTTCTATTGTGGAATATCTGGGTGGTTTCACAATCGATGCGTTGAGGGTAGCCACCCCTGATCGCATTACGGGAGCTATGCTCGGGGTGGTAAAGGGGGTGATCGTCTGCGGGATTCTGGGGGCTTTATTGCATAACACCATGCCTGAGGGATCTTTCCTGCTTCGTGAGACCAAAAAAGCGCCGGTTTTCTCACGCGCGACGGGAGGGGCCGAGATTTTGTGGGAAAAACGCGACGATCTACCGAGAGCAGAAGGGGAGGTAGCGGTACCGGAAGAAACGGATCCGCCGCCATCGCCACCTTCTAATGTCGTTCCATAATTTCATTCTTACCTTGGCGGAGTCACAGTGTAACTTAAAGAGTTACAGTTCAGGGGCGGCAGGCAATTTCTTTGGACAGGAAATTAGAACCGTTTAAAGCTTCAAGTATGTAAGGTCTTGAATAGGACTTTGTTACGACACTGAGATTCTATGGCTGTTGAAAGCATGGGAAGGCGGCATAGCGATTGCATTAAAACTCTTTGGAGAGTTGAAATACGAGTGCATGTGGCGGAAATCAAATCTTTACAGGAAATCTTAAAGTGACTCAAACGGACCAGCAGAATAACGCGCAGGAGTTTTTGGAAGAATACGGGCGTTATTCTCAGATTCTTGACGCTATTGGTCACACGGTGGATGAAGAAGCTCTGGTGGAAGAACTTGCGGAGAATGTCCGTGGAGAGCTTGCCCTGAAGAAGGTGCTGGAAAACGGTGATCATGAGTGTCATCGTATTCCGCTGCCGGAGGTTATCGTCAGAGGTATGAGGGTGAAGCTTCAGTCGTTGGTTGAAGAACTGGCCAGCGAACTCTCCGAGTTGAACCGGGCACCAAAAGCGGAATTTTGCTCACTTCTCCAGAGCCTGCCCTCCCAAATGCGGGATCGC
>JAGXLK010000379.1 GCA_018334735.1 Planctomycetota bacterium
AAATGACAGACCTCCGTCGCGAGGCTCGTGAAGACTTCAAGGATATGAAAAAGCAGAAAGAACAACTGGAAAAGCAAAAGACCAGGAAAATTGAGGACCTCAGAGATCGGATCAACAAGTGGGAGCGCGTTTCATAACTGTACCCCTATTCTTACGATTTACGGAACGAAGCATTGATTTTACGTTTGGTGATTCGAATTCGTTTTTCAGTGCAATGAGCCCACCACGTTATCTTTTCTCGGGTCTTCCTCTGAGGGTTTATCAACGATTGCATCGGGATGGGCGCGTGCCCATTGCACGATACGCTGGACTCGTTTTTGTCTTGCTTTTTTGGATAGATCGCCGAATTGTTTTTTTAAGCGGGACGTCTTTTCATCGGGGCGTAGATCATCTTTTGCCACGAATTTTTCTGGCTCTTTTTTATCGGTTGGTTGTTGATCGGGTCGTTTTTGCTGGAAGCCCGTATGTGATTTGAGAGCTTCAAAGGCCAGTGTTGCGATTGCGGGATCGGGGGATTCGACAGCGAACTTTTCCATCACCGGAATCGCATTGGGTACTGGCCGGATGGCCAACAGACCCAGGGCATCAGCTAACACCTCAGGATCTTTTGTCTTTCTTAGATGCTCGAGCAATTGTTTGCCGGCATCTCGCTCTCCGCATTTGTAAAGCGCGACGGCGATTCGAAGTCTAGCAGGTTCTGAGTGGACCAGTCCGTAGGCTTTTTTCAGGAGAGGGATGTATTTTTTATCTTTTGTTGCGGCCAGACCTTCGGCAGCCGAACATAGCAACTGCTCGTCCGCAGAGTGGTCGCTGGCTCCGAGGAATTTTCGGAGAGTTTCCCGGCATTTTTCGCCCCCAACGGATGCCATTGTTTCGAACAAGAGCCGGCGGGTTTCCATCGAGCGGCTTCGAAATGCCAGATCGGGGAGATGGCGGGTCAGTCGGCGGCCTTCAAGATGGCGGGTGAGCAGGACGAGGACCTTCAACGAAGCGCCCCGGGGGTGGCTTTTGAGGGCTTTTTCGACGACGAGACGGCCTGGCGTACGATGTTCGGTAAGCCACCGGAAATTCTCATCGGTCGGCCATTCGGTGGCCTTGTTTTGTTCGGCTTTGTGCCGAACACTTTTCAGTCTTCTTTGGGCCTGCGCCAGCAGTTTTTGACGCTCGACTGGCCCTGTTTTGTAAGAATACCACAGGGCATCTCGTTTGTCATCGGCACCAAAAATGCTTACAACGGCGCCAAGGACCAGCGAAAGAGCGAATACTACCGCCCATGCCCTTTGTCCATGATAAAGCATACCCCAGACCTGAAAAACGAATGCGTCCCCCTCGATTCAAAAATGTCCAATTCGAACGCCAATATACAATTGTAACAGTGCGCATTTGTTTGTCAAGGATTTTTGTGGAGAAAAGGACTTTGCGCTGTGGGTCTTTGCGGTGGCTGGCAGCCGGAAAATCCCGGCGGAATCTGCCGTCGGACCGGGCGCAAATTCCTCAAGTTCCCTTCGGAAAAGTCGTTAAAGGTTGTTGTAATATAAACCTTATGTCTGGTGTCAATCATTCTGTAAGCTCGCAACCTCGCTTCTCGACGGCGTATCCTGCAGACTCGAGTTCAGCTGAGTCCGCTCGGGGCGGACGAAGGGGGACTTGAGGCGGACAAATGCCGTGAAATGCTAGTGGTCCGCATCGCCGAGGCGGAGCTGCCGTTGGTTGTTCTGCTGTTTTTCTCCGAGACCTGCCGGTTTATTGTCCGCGTTCTGAACTCCAGTCTCCGGCTGAAGTCCAGTCCGCTCGCGGGGGGCCAATGGGGTGAAAAACCGCTTCTTCAGGCTAACCCATTTTCTCAACGGCTCTCAGAGCCGGATTTTGGGGTAAAAAATTTTTTCTGGCTATGCTAAGTCCCAACTGTGCAAATATTTCTGATCAACGCAAATGGCTCGTCTAATTCTTTTTTTGGCGCCGAGACTACAATAGAAGGTTGAAACTTACGGCATGACGAACTCATGTTCGGGGTTTTTGACACTCAGAACGGGACAGGGAGCTTTGCGGACGACTTTCTCGGCCGTGCTCCCGATCAATACGTGTTTGAGCCCTGTCTCACCGTGAGTTCCGATAACGACGAGATCGAACTCCCCGTTTTTGGCTTCCTGTATGATCTCGACGAATGGCGACCCCAGCGTAACTTTCCGCTGAACGAGCGCCCCATCGGCGTCGAATTTATCGGCCAGTTTGCTCAAACGCTCCTCACAAAGTTCTTGAATTTGTTCAATCGGCAGGCTGAAATCAGGAAGCCCTTCGGTCGAGTATGAGGGCAAAAATGGCATCTCCACCACGTGCATAATTTCAACTTCGGCGTGATAGGCTTGGGCAAAAGCTATCGCGTATCGCAGAGCCAGGTTAGAGCCATCGGAAAAATCAACCGGACACAAAATCTTCTTTATATCGATCTGCATATTTCCCTCTCTTTTTATGAGTTTTCTTTGAAGCTGAAAGTGCTGATCTTCGGACAAGCCGCTTGTCTTTCGGTTTTCAGTCTTGGACGCTTTCCTCCACTTGGGTTGGCCGGTAGTAACGCGGGTTGAGTTCCATCGGTTCGATTGCAAGCCCTTTTTCGGCCATTTCTTGCGCCAGGACCGCTGCGCATTCCCCTCGACCCTCGGCATATTCCGGCGGTCCGGGAATGAATTGAGGAGCAGCGAAGGCCTGCGGATACGCTTCCACGCCACTTCCGAAGACCAGCGTGCCTTCTGGTATCTTTTTAGCGAGCTGCTTCGCCTCATCCAGTAACACACCGGTCTGATCGATCCATCTGTCTGCTTCCCATTTGAACACGGTTCCGTACACCGCCCCGCGGCGGGCATCACGCAGGGGGCATGCGAATTCTACGCCGTGTTCTTTGGGATCGACGTTCTGCACAAGGACTTCAAGGGACGGGATGCCGACGGCTTTCCAGCTCAGGAGGTAGGCGAGAATTTTAGCGCAGGTGATCCCCACACGCAGTCCGGTGAACGATCCGGGCCCCTGGCTGACGCCCACGACATCGATGTCACGTCTTTCGAGATCCGATTTTCGCACAATGTCATCGACCCCCGGCATAATTTCTCGTGCATGCCGGGGCCCTTCTGAAAACCGATACGTCGCCAGAGGAGAGCCGTCTTCGCAGAGGGCCAGGCTTCCGCTCTGGCCGCTGGTTTCAATTCCCAATATCAACATTTCTCAGGATTTTCTCCCGGTCGAGTTTTTTGAACAATGCCTGAAGGGCTTCAATCGCCACTTCTCTTTCGCTCTTGCCCGGTTGCTGGTGCGAAACTTCCGCTCGCCAAATCGGTTGCTCGGTGCCCACGGAATAGCCGAGAAGTTCGAACTGAATATCTCCCTTCTGATGAAAGAAAAAGTAGCTGAAACGCCATCGCTCGACATGAGCCATCATGTAAGTTTTGCATCCCAGCTGGCGGGCAAAACTCTCAGCCCGCGCTCGGTCTACATTCAGCGCCGGTTGCAAACCTTCCTGTTGGAGACTTTCCATCGAACTGTGCACGGGAAGAACGTCGAGTTCAGCTTCCTGGCGGGCAAAGTGAGCCACCATCTCGGCAAAATTCTGGCGCGCTTTGGGAGATTGTACTATACCCCAGACGTATTTGTAAGACTTTTGTTGTTTTATGTTTGGGGCATCGATTCCCAGCACTGCCGTCCGGCCATTTCTCATTTTCGCGAACTCATATCGCCCGTGAAGATGTATTTCTGGCCTCGAGGTGCATCCCGCAGCCGCCATAAAGGCCACGCAAAAGAAAATGCTCAACGATACACGCAAACGATGTGTCCTCCGCGGCAATTTTTAAGAAGGGACGGACCAATTGGACTACAACGCATTATAGGAATCCCCCCGCAAATGGTCAAAGCTCAATGTGCCTTGAGGAATTTACGCTGGGGAGCGGCATTTTTGGGTTAAACACTTACCGACACAAGGTCGCGCGGGCCGGGCGCCCCTGAGGAAATGGCGGCGCAGCCGCCTTCGGAAACCCTGTACGTCTCTCAGGTTCCCTTCTGCTGGTGCCGCACCAGTTTGCCGCTGGGGGTTCGCGGGAGATCTTCAACGAA
>JAGXLK010000380.1 GCA_018334735.1 Planctomycetota bacterium
GGGAAGATCTGGATGACCTCAGGCGGTGCGGCACATCTGACGTGGGTACATGGATCCTACGACAGCGCCGACACGCCTGCGGGTTACCTTTTCTCCCCTGATTATGGCGCCACGTGGGGAGAAGCGGAAATCGCAATCAATACAAACGGGAAGAACCAACCTCACAGTATCGTGGCAGATGGGAACGCGGTTCACGTTATCGCCGAGCCGGGAGCCGGGATATACGCCCGTCGGGACCTTTAATGCAGAAGCCGGCTTGAGGGGCCAATGAGGTCGAACCATAGGAACGGGTGTGTAACACATGAGATACGACAAAAGAGGCGGCAATCTTATGGGCTTAGAGCGGCTTTTGCCCGCCTCAAAAATGGTGCTAAGGTATTCGGTCGGGATTGCGCAACGGGGCTGGTTTCGCTAAGATTGAGGCTGTTATGCCACGAGCCAACAGATACATACTGCCGGGTCACCCCTATCACCTTACCCACCGCTGCCACGACAGGGAGTTTCTGCTGCGGTTCCAGAGGGATCGTGATACCTACAGAAAATGGTTGCGGGAAGGGATGAGCCGACATGGGGTGGCGGTGCTGGGACAGTGCATCACCTCCAACCACGTTCACCTGTGATGGAGGATTTGAGAGTCCGAGATGCCGGACAGAACTTGAGCCGACCGGTGATATGGGAGAGGATAGTTGGCGTGCCAGGGGAGTTTCGGGCATCGCGTTTGAATCCGGGGAAGTAGAAAAAGATACGCAATCCTTGGACGCTTGCTCAAGAATGGCGTCCAGATTCAAGGAACTCATCACAAAGTTCAAAAAACCGGGCTGAAACGACAGAATTCTCATGAAAGGCAAAAACCATGGGCCGCCTTACTGATAAACTCAATGAACTGATCGGATTTCCAGAAAATATCATAGAATCCGGATTGGGCTTCAACATTGGAGACGAAACGTCCGATTTCGTCCGGGTTTCTGCGGACGGAAAAAGCCAGACTTATGCGGACCAAAGCAGTGCAATTCAGGTACACCGCGAAATAGAGATTCTGGATGACACAGTCGTCATCGCCAGCCGCCTGGAAAACACAGGATCGGGCAGGGTCTCAAATATAAACATCCTCGATCCTTTGCATCTCGTCTTCTCGCAACCGTCAGACCAGTGGCGCCATATCCACGCTCACGGCGGCACCACTGAATCCTGCTACCCTCCGCTCGCCTATCAGACGCGCGAATCCACGGATGTCCGGGGGACGTTTCGTATCGAAAGCCATCCACTTGGACGTTCTTCGAATCTCCACCTCCCTTTTCTTATCTCACTCTTCAACACAGATGCCGAAAGTGAAGGACTCTTCTGTGGAATGGAATGGTCAGGCACCTGGCACATGACATTCGCTCAGGTCGATGAAACACACAGCTCCCTGAGCGCGGGGATAAAAGTGTCGAATCTGGAACTGGAATCGGGAGAAGTGCTGGGACTTCCGAAAGTGCATCTTGGTTTTTTCCAGGGCGGGCCGGAAGCGGGGACGAACGCACTGCGCCGCTATCTTTACGAACACGTCTGCGCCTCCTACCGGGGCAAACCCTTGCAGCCCCGTGTCAGTTACGACCACTGGTTTGGGATTCGCAACGAACTCAATTTCGACAAACTGAAGCATCAAGCTGACCGTGCCGCTGAACTTGGCATCGAAGTTTTTGTCGTCGATGCATCCTGGTTCCCCGGCGATTTCCCGAACGGCGTGGGAAACTGGAACGAGATTGACCGTGAAAAATTTCCAGATGGACTCCAGCCGCTTGCGGAGTACGTTCGAACTCTGGGCATGGATTTCGGCATGTGGTTCGAGATTGAACGCGCCCACGAAGGCACCTGGGCGCTCGAAGAATATCCCGAACTGTTCATATCTCCTCCCGAGAGCTATCCATCCCGCAAGAATGCCCACCTGAACCTGGCACGGCAAGACGCCCAGGATTGGGCAATCGAAACTGTCGGCAACTGGATCGAGAAACTTGACCTGAGATGGAGCCGGTGGGACTACAACATCGAGCCCCAACCCTACTGGGATGCCGTGGACCCAACCGGCAAGATTCAATTCCGTTACATGGAAGGTCTGTACCGAGTGCTGGATACGCTGATGTCAAAATATCCAACATGGATGGTGGAAGGCTGTTCAAGCGGAGGGCGCAGAATCGACATCGGGACGATGAAACGCGCTCACACCTACTGGTTCTCCGACCAATCCCGTATACCCTCCGTATGCCGTTACATGCAGGCGCGGGCCAATCGTTTCCTTCCCGGCCATCTTCTCAACAGCAGCGTGGCGGTCGCTCTGGGCAACGGCGACAGCGGATTCAACGACACCTCGGTGCTGAGTCGAATGCTCGGCAAACTGGCCTTTGACGGAGATATCGCATCCTGGTCCGTTGAGCTTACCAATCGCATGGCAAGATGGGCGGGCGTCTTCAAAGATATCCGCCATCTCTTCGTTCAGGATTTCTATCAGCTCCTCCCAATTCCCACTACGGCTGAGGACTGGGACGCGGTTCAGTTCGTCGCATATCCGGGCAACGAAGCCGCTGTCTTCGCATTCTCAGGATGCAACGGCGGATGCTTGCGCCATCCACTCAGGGGTCTCGATCAGAACTCGGCGTACAGAGTATCCCGGGCTCCGGATGGGGCCGTTGAAACTTATTCTGGTGCCGATCTTCTCGAAAGCGGTCTTGAAATCGAATTGCCCGAGAAATCGGCGGGATTGTGGAAAATTGACGTAGTTCAGTAGCCCGTTCAATTTCCGCTCCGAGCGCAAGCCACAGGTTATTCGCCTTTAGTTCTTCGATGAGCTTTGCCATTATTCGGAAAAGGTGGGTTTTCCGCCCATTGTCTGGCTTTCTTCACGCGCGATTCCAGCGCCCACTTTCTTCCATCTTCCCCAGCGGAAGACCATCGCCATAACGACACCAAGTACCACGTTGGAAACAAAAATAGCCATCCAGATCCCCGTCACAGATGGGAGAACGGTGCTCAGCGCATACGCCAGAGGCAACCCAATTATGACAAGCGCGCCCCCCTGTACAAGCATCGGGCTGAGTGTATCCCCGGCCGAGGGCGAATCCGGTGGCCATAAAAGCAAACGATGCAGAAAACCAGTGCAGCACGCTGATGCCGCTCATAGCCACCGCAGCCACCGCGACTTTGCCCAGTTTGCCCACGAAGAACATATCCACCAGACCCAGCAAATCGAGGGTTAGAAAAGCGCCCCACGTCGGCAGTGTGATTCGCCACAGAGCCCAAGGGATGCTGCCGCTTGTCACCCAGTTGCCCGCAGACTCCTGGCGTGATTCATCGTTTTGAGAGGGGCCAGTTATCGGGGGGGGGCATTCTACGTAACCATTTCTACAGGGAGGACAAAAGCTTTAACGCCCTCATGACGGAACTCTTCGCGCAGATGCCGGACTCCTTCGATGAGTCCATTAACCACGTCATCTTCAACGACAATGGCCAGCACGTTGTTTTGTTTTGGCCACACGTGCGTTCCCAGATGCGATCCACTGCCCTCGCCTTTTCCCAGAACTTTGGTCCACTTGGTATATGTTTTCACGCCTGCGTCGGACAGAACTCCCATCACTTCATCGTCCAGCGCCTCGTTATAGGCAATCAGTAGAAGTTTCATTTTCCATTTCCACAATATCAAAAGGTTATGCTTCTGCCGAATGACCTCGCTCGAGGATTGAATACATTACGGGCACAATCACCAGTGTCACCAGCGTGGCGACGAGCAGCCCCCCGAGGATCGTCACACCCAGGGGATTCCAGACTTCAGAGCCCTGTCCTTTCCCAAAAGCCATGGGGACAAGTGCCAGAACCGTTGTGAACGCTGTCATCAAAACGGGACGCAGACGTCTTTCCCCGCTTCGGCGGATGGCCTCTGTCATCGAGAGGCCCCGCGCCCGAAGAATGTTGATGTAATCCACAAGGACGATGGCGTTGTTGACCACCACGCCGATCAGCAGCAGCATACCCAGAAAGACGATAACATTTAAGCTATGACCGAAGACAAATAGTCCCCATACGACTCCGACAAAGGCAAACGGCAGCGCAAACATGACCATCT
>JAGXLK010000381.1 GCA_018334735.1 Planctomycetota bacterium
CCCTCAGGGAAGGAGGCTGGCCGGCGGGTAAACCGTAATTAGCCTGACGAGAGATTTCAATTTATTACCCCGAAGTCAGCTGGCTTCGGGGTTTTTTTGTTGCAATTCAAAGCCGGTTGGTACACCGGGCGCTCAGGAAGAGCGAAGTAAGGAGAGACAGAAAATGATAATTGTCATGGAACAGAACGCGGACGAAGATAAAATCCACCATGCGATCGACCGTGTGGAAGAAAAAGGATTGGAAGCCATTCTCCTGCGGGGAGAAAAACGGAATGTCATAGCAGCTATTGGTGATAAACGTGAGATCCCCGAAGACTACTGGCTGGCGACGCCGGGAGTGGAACGTATTGTGCCGATTCTGTCTCGCTACAAATTGGCCAGTCAGGAAATCTCCGATCACGCCACGCGTGTGCACATCGACGGGCAGATGGTCGGCGGGAACCGTATCGCGGTAATTGCTGGCCCGTGCGCTGTGGAGAGTGAGGAACAGATGATGCAGGCGGCGCGAAGCGTGAAAGCTGCCGGGGCCGTGGCGCTCCGAGGGGGAGCCTACAAACCCCGTACAAGCCCGTACAGCTTCCAGGGATTGCAGGGAAAAGGACTGGAAATACTCTCAAGCGTGCGGGAAGAAACGGGGTTGCCTGTGGTGACCGAGGTGCTGGCGCCCCGCGATGTGGAAGAAGTGGCTGAATGCGCGGATGTGCTCCAGATCGGGGCCCGGAACATGCAGAATTATGTCCTGCTGGAGGAAGTCGGTAAGACCGATAAACCCGTTCTGCTGAAACGGGGGATCAGCGCCACGGTGGATGAACTTCTGCTTGCCGCCGAATATGTTTTGAAAAACGGTAACGCCGAGGTCATTCTGTGTCTCCGCGGTATCCGAACTTTCGAGCAGCAGACCCGCTACACACTGTCGATCGGAGCCCTTGCATACCTTAAACAGGCGACGCATTTGCCCGTTATCGTGGATCCCAGCCATTCAGCCGGGCAACGCAGTCTGGTGGCCGCGCTGGCGCGCGCTGGAATCGCCGCTGGAGCCGATGGCCTACTGGTGGAAACCCATCCAAACCCCGAACAGGCTCTTGTCGATGGAGGCCAGTCGCTCACACTGGACGGATTTGGAAAACTGATGTGCGAACTGCGTGGAGTTGCCGAGGCGCTCGGGCGATCGCTCTAACTCGACGTTACCTCCTGCGAATCGCTGGAAAGCGAATGGCAGATTACGTAGAAAGATAAGATAGAAAGACGAAGCATTTGCCGGAGCAAACTGGACTTCAGCCGGGGGCTGGAGTTCAGAACGCGGCCGATTTCCTTGGAACTTCCAAGCATTTTTGCATTGTCCGATTCAAGTCCCGCTTGGCGCGCTCTCCCCCCTTCGGCGCGCAGGCTGGAAGCTTGCGATACGGGCCACGCAACAAAGTGGTTCACCGGGTGTCCACCTGGCGGCTAACCTGTTAGTGGCTTAACCCCATTTAACAACGTGTTACGTATACGTAATACGCTCCACAGAGGGGCTGTCCCCATTCGTCATCAAACCATGTGTGCAGCAGGGTTGGGCCCGCCTCAAGCTCGACGGAGAACACGGCGGACTCCGCATCATCTTCTAAGTCCTGTTTGTGCCAGGTGCCATTGACCAGCATCCGTGCCCGGGCGATCGGCAGGGGAACGCCTTCACGCATCTCACCGTCGGTCAGGGTCGTTGCCGAACATGCATCCCTGAGTTTCAGCCCGCTTTCCTGTGGCCATCGACGGAGTTCAAAAGTGTAGTTACCGGCTTGTTCGACCTCAAGGTGCCAGTAGCTGTTCTTTCGCACCCCGACCCGAACCTGGCGCTGTTGGTCGACGAACACGTCTCTCCACTCGCAGGCGGACAACATCAGGGGGTTTTCATTTTCGCTGCCGATGACAATCCGCTGAACCTGGTTGGCCTGAGGTTCGACACTTTCCCACCATTCATCGAGATACTCACGCATTTTATTGGCCACATCCGGATGTTGCTCGATGACATTCTCCTGTTGCTCCGGATCATCCTTGAGGTTATACAGCTCAGTTCCTCGGAGCAGCCGCCAGCGTTTCCAGAGCACGGCCGCTCCATCCCGACGTACGACGGAGGGACTTTCCGGGGAAGGATAATCCAGTTTCCCCGGCATGCGACTGTAATTAACAGGTAGCATCCTATCCTCCGGCACCGGTTTCTCTCCACGCAGCGCGGGAGCCAGGCTTATCCCGTCCAGCTCCGGCCCGTCGTTCCACTGCAGATCACAGATGTCCACCAGCGTTGGAAGAATGTCCTGCACCTGTGTCAGGCCGCTGACATCCCGGGGTTCGCCGAAATTGCCTTCGGGCCAGTGGAAAAAACAGGGCACGCGATGTCCCCCTTCCCACAGTTCACATTTTGCCCCACGCATACCGGCGTTGTAGTAGGCAGGCCCAAAAGTGCTTCCGTTATCAGTCATAAACAGGAGAACTGTATTACGTTTGGCGCCTTCTTTCTTCAGGAAATCTCTCAATTGCCCAAGATGCCGGTCCACGTTATGGATCATTGCCAGGAATCGGATCACCCTCGTTCGGAGATCGTCCTCCAGAGCGGGCAGAAGAGACTCGTTTTTCTCAAATTCAGCCTCAATCAGCTCTCGGTCCTCGGGGGGGACCCATAGCGGGGCATGAGGAGCGTTGGTTGGCAGATACGTGAGGAAAGGTTCGCGGGCGTCGATGCGCTGTTTCATCCACTCCATGGCTTCCTGGAAAAACACGCTGGTGCAATATCCCTCGTGCCGTTCTCGAACACCGTTGTGGCAATAAACGTCGTCGAAATAGTCGTTTTCCCAGTAATCGGGCAGAGAGCTGATATGAGAGGAGGGGAACCACAGTGATTCTTCGAAACCACGATCCTGGGGTCGATATGGGTAGTTATCCCCGAGGTGCCATTTGCCGAACATGCCGGTGCGGTAGCCGTTGCTTTTGAAAACCTCGGCCATTGTCGTGAGATCGGGCCGCAGCAGAGACCGTCCGCTGCTCACATTGACAGCCCCGTTTCGGGCCGCATCCAGCCCGGAGAACAACTGTCCACGGGTTGGGGTGCACATCGGGGCAGCGTGGAAATCGGTCAAGCGGATACTTTCGTCGTGAAGTGCATCCATCTCGGGCGTATGCGCCACGGGGTTGCCGTGACAACCCAGGTCACCGTATCCCTGATCATCGGTGATAACAATAATAACGTTAGGGTTTTTTGCGTTCATGAAGAGGTTGAACTCCTATGTTTATTAGTCTTGATCGACTGAAATGCGGTTTCGTATAATATCTTGCGGCGGGACGGAAGGCAAAAAGTAAATATCAGAAGAAGGTTTCGAGCCGCCGGGTTTGTACGAGTTTAGCTTCTACGTGTGGGATTTAAGCTCACACGTCATTGCGCGGCGTTTCGCGCAGCGGGACACCGCGGCAATTTCGCTGTTTGGCCAACAAAACGACGAGATTGCTTCGCCCATCTTGCGATGGACTCGCAATGACCCATGAAGCGGTATTTCTGGGGTAAACACGCACAGATTTCTGGCATTTTCCGGAAGTTTTCCGCCTCAAGTCCAGTTTTCCCCGCGCGCGGTACTGCCATGTGGCGAGTCTGCGTCGCCAGGGATCCAGTGCAAAACCCGGGCCTGAAAACCCGGTCCACAGGCTGGAAAGCCTGTGCTTCAGGGGGATACTGATAGACACGAGTTTTTGTTCACTGGGAGTTCCCCGGAACCGCGGACTATTGGGATTTGCGGTTCCTACGACAGCAGGGCGAGGTTATCGCGATGGACGACTTCGTCGTAGTATTTGTGACCGAGTGTGGGTTCGATGCGGGAGGTCTTCAGTCCTTTGATACTGTCCACCTCTTCGGCGGTGTAATTTGTCAGTCCCCGAGCGAATTCTTCGCCATCCGGGCCCTTGATTCGCACAACATCCCCGGAGGAAAAATCACCTTTCACGGTGGTGATGCCGCTTGGAAGCAGACTTTTTCCGCGTTCTTCGAGCGCTGCGCGGGCGCCCTCGTCGACGAAGATATCGCCTTTTGGCCGCCGGCTGAAC
>JAGXLK010000382.1 GCA_018334735.1 Planctomycetota bacterium
GGGGACGACGAATTTCAGCGTTTGTATGACCTTATGAAAGGAAATAGGCGCCAAAAGGGAGATCGGGAGCAATCCGCGGCCTGAAATTTGTGGGCAGCAGAGGGCGAAAAAAACCTCTGCCTTTTTTTGGTCTTGACGAAACTCCTCCCGGATCGTATTCTAGAGGTGAAGCGATAATAGCCATACACGTGGAAGATAATCGCTGTATTTTAAAGAGGGGGAAGGTTAATGAGGTGTCCGGGATGCGAACTTGCCAATATGGGGAAAGCTAGGATAGGGGAAGAGCGGCTTGAGGTCACAATGTGCCCTAACTGTCATGCCACCTGGTTTGATACTGACGAGCTCGGGGCATTTCTGGGGGATGCTGCGAAAGGGCTGCGTGTGCCCAAACAGGCGCGACATTCTGAAATGAAATGTCCTTACTGCAAAGAACAAATGTACAGCTTTCAATTCCCTTATACCCAGCTCGAAGTTGATATGTGTAAAAAATGCAAAGGTTTATGGGTTGACGGGAAGAATACAAAAAAGGTTCTTCGGGCGATGAGCGAGGTAAAAAAGAGGGGGTGGCCTGACAAAAAATGGGGCAGGAAGAAAGGCATATTGGGTCGTATCAAGTCGATTTTTTCGAAATGACAGGATAGATTTTAATCCGTTTTCAACCTGCCTCTCGAATTAACAATGGTTCCTGAGAACGGATTGTTTCAAAAAGCATCCACGGTCCGACATGGTCGACGTACAGAAAATGCTCGGGGATTCGGCTGTGACGGCCACGCCATTCCAGGCCGAGTTCGTGCCATCTTTCTACCCGGTCTTCGGTGTTGATCAGGAGATATATGCGCCGACCGGTGAAATCTTCCAACAGGCTTTCGAGTTTTTGTGATTCCAAATGCATTAAATGGATCCATGCCTGTTGTTCATCGCGACCCGCCGCCCGGCGAAATTCATACCCTTCGTATCCGGTGACGATGAAAGATGCATTTGGAAAACGTTGCTCCAACTCGAAAACCACTTTGCGGACCCTTGGGTCTGTGCGGCGAATCCCTGATGTGAGCAACCTCTTTCTGCCTGCGTGAATCCGGTTTCCGACGGGCCGATTGTGGGGAAAGTGGCTGTCGAAAAATATCACCGTTGCAACAATTAAAAGGGCGGCTATCCCGACAAAATTGCGAAACTTCTTACCTTTTCGGCCTGGGACAAGAGATCCCGCGGCCGGCACGCTCAGAACGAACAGCGCGACGAGTGCCAATGTCGTCCACTCACAGTTTGTCGTTAGTATCGCCCCGGCTTCGGCGGTTCCAATCCGGATCGAATGGGCCAAACCTCGCAGGAAGAAAACGGGATTTCCGAGTATTAGCCAGTTTGCTCCTATCCATAAGAGAATCACATAAACCCCTGGTGTGAAGAAGGTTACAGCTGATCCTTCCAGCAGGGAGGGGCTACGATGTTCGAGCAAGACGGCGCAAAAAACGAGGAGGCCAGCCACCAAAAGGAGAAAAATTGCCTGATAACGCACGCCCACGCTTAACCCCAGAAGCAGAGCTGCATAAGCCAGGTGGCGAAGCTCAAACTGACGCAACCAGTTAAAAAGAAATCCCCATCCGCAAACAACCAGCAAGACGAAGAGCATGGTTGTCTGTCCGGAATCAATGCTCATTGCCACCGGGGGGAAAATAAGCAAACCGCACAAAGCAGGATAGCGCAACCACGGCGATACCCCTTCTGCGTGCCATAGACGGTTGGCGTACAAGATAAGTATCAGTGCAGATATTGCTGCTATCAAAGACCAGAACAGGGGGGCGGGCTCAACCCACGGCAAGACCGATAAAATGCTGGCGAGCACCGTGGGCAGTGGGGGAAGACTCATGGATCCGACCAATCCCTGCCGGCCGCGGCTCTGTCCCTTGAGGAGATCCTGAGCTACTTTAGAACGATGTAACGCTTCTACAGACAAGCCGCTACGACTATGATTGCCGGTTATAAGAACGAGGAACGTCACAGCTGAAAATATCCCCACTGCAAACAGTCTCTGCCGCTTTGTGGGGGATCTGTCCTCATCCGCCATAACCTCTTCAGAGTGATCAGTTTCTTCGCGAGTCATCCTGAATGGTCGGGCCAACTCCTGGAATAAAGTAATTCCCCTTTTTTGCCCCCCGACACTAAAAAATGGAGATTACCCCTTCCCGGGCGTTATTTCAAGCGCCAAAAGATTCTTTTCCACCCCTGGGGCCTAAAAAAGGATTGACAAACGGGCGATTGTATTATAAAACGGTATAACAAATGATCGAAAGAGATAAACATAAAAAAAGGCAGGGCCGCCCGCCGCGGGAACGAACCAAATTGGTGAAGCGTATTCGTGGCCGTATTCTTGACGGTCAGTACGGCCCGGGAGACCGTTTACCCACTCGTAGAGAGATTAAACGTACCAGTGGAAAGAGTCTGGTTACTGTACAAAGGGCCTTGAGTGATCTGAAAAAGCAGGGTTTTTTGTCGGCGCGACCGGGAGATGGGACGTATGTGGTGGAACGGCCGCCTCACCTTTATCGGTACGGATTTCTCCTGCCGGCGTCACCGGATGGGCCGGGCAATCATTTTTTTAAGGCCTTACGTGCTGAAGCTTTACATTTCGAAAAACAGAGTAAGCGGGAAATGGTTTTCTATGAAGGGGTCAGCGGTCCGGTACTTTCCGATGCGTACGAGAAATTGCTCTCGGATGTACGCTCGCACCGGCTGGCCGGTTTGATTTCGCTTTCATATCCAGCATATCTCGAGGGTACACCGATTCTGAAGGAACCGGATTTGCCACGGGTGGCAATCGGACAGGGCGAACCGCGATCAAATGCGAGCGTCGTTCGCATCGATCAGAACGAGTTCCTCAAGCGTTCGCTCGAGTATTTGCAAGAGAAAGGCCGGGAGAAAATCGCTGTTGTCCTTGTGCTGGCTTTCAGCCGATCGATGGAACCGGATGCCTGGCGTGCGCAGCTTGAACCATTGTTACAAGAACGTGGAATGACAACGAAAACAAGTTGGATCCAGGCTGTGGATTGCTACTCCGAGCACTGGGCTGCCAATACAAGCCGCCTGCTGGGGGAAATGGTGGATCGTTCCGGCCCCGATGGCCTGGTTATCGCGGATGATAACGTTGTGGAACCGGTGACCCGCGGACTTGTGGAAGCAGAAGTCAAGATACCGGAAGAACTCGAAATCGTTGCGCATTGTAATTTCCCCTGGCCGACACCCAGCGCAGCTCCCGTGAAAAGAATCGGTTTCGACCTGCACCGCGTCCTGGAATGTTGTTTCGAGTTGATTGATCGACAAAGACAAGAAGGAAAAGCCCCCGGAATGCTGGAGGTCCCGCCGGTGCTGGAAGAAAATGCGACAAAAAAAGGAGATCTTCGGCAACTTTGAGTCCGGCCCGGTAAATGGCGGCGCCCTCAAGAGGATCCGCCCGGAAAGGATAATGAAAATGAATGCGTACGACGGGTATGTAAAAGGGGGCAAGAAAATGCCGGAAAATCCAGGGGATCTGGATGTACGGCCGACCGAGATGCGTGCAAGTAAAACGCGAATTCTTACCTCATCTGGTTTCACACTGATTGAATTGCTGGTCGTCATCGCAATAATCGCTATCCTGGCGGCAATGCTTATGCCAGCGCTCGAGCGTGCGCGCGATGCCGCCTTGGTGGCGATGTGCGGGCACCGCCAGGGACAGATTTTTCGCGGATTTACGCTGTACGCTCTGGATTACGAAGAATACCCAACCAATTATGAGCGGTACTGGCACCGATCGGACAATCCGCATGATCCGCCATACGCTCCACCATCGTGGAACTGGGGCGACGAATGCGCCGGGCGAATGAGAGGGAGACCCCCCGAGCGGGCCTCCTGGCAATACCATACGGCACCTTATTATTATCCGAACAGTACGGTTGATGTAGCGGATTGGCCGGATTGGGCTCGCGGGGCCGTGCATCGTCTTCTCGCCGGGGAATATTTGCCATCTATTGTTCCTCAGAACAGGAGTCCATATGGTAACGGCCCGCAGCCCTGGGCAGGGGATCCCC
>JAGXLK010000383.1 GCA_018334735.1 Planctomycetota bacterium
ACGCACACCTGGACGACCGCCGGCGTGAACAGCTCAAACACTTCTACAAAGAACTCGACAAAAATTTGCGGCCAGCTGAGGAGATATATATTTTCGGGCCGGGACAGGCCAAAAAAGAACTGGCCAATTATCTTAAAGGAGACAAAAGCCTGAAAGCCGCATTGAAAGGTATAGAAGGGGCCGATAAGAAACTAACCAGAGCGCAGAAAGCCGAACAGGTCCGGGAATTTTTTGCTCTTCCCCGCCAGCCAATTTGAATAAATCAATGGGAGCCTATTCGGCCTCAACTCCCAGCAGACGGAAATCGTGATCCTGTATTAGCAACGGATCTTTGATCACATATTGACCGTCCTCAAAAATCGTCGCCACGGTTTTTCCGCTCTCAATATCAAAGATTCGTTCGGTCGTTAGTGTCTCGCCTTTCACCGGGATTAAAGTATTGATGTCCAGCGTCGTGCCGGCAAGATACTGGTCCTGTTTCTCGCCATTGAAGAAAAGAACGGCAGCCGTCCTCAGGTTGGAATTCGTGTAAACGCTCGCATACACGCCCTCGCCGTGCGGCTGGACCATCTTGTCGGTCAACCAGTAACCCGCGAACAGACAGCGCCCTGTATCGGAAAGATTGACAAGCCCGCGAATATCAGTCATCGTGCGGCGGATATCAAGATATTTTTTCCCTTGTAACTTGTAATGCGTCAGGACGTTGGGGTGGATATCGTGGCTCATCATCATCGCCCAAACACTGCGCTGGATCTTTCGGGCCATCTCCGGAGTGGTACCGCGAAAACCGCTGAGCCACGGCCGCGCCACCTGCATCGTGCTCTTCGTGCGCGCCATGGCACGGAATTGACCGATGGGCCATTGGTCGAGACTCGTCATATCCGCTCCATCGGCATACCAGTCATTTTCCACCATCCAGAAAACTTCCGCAAAACCCAGATCAACGTGCATATTGGAAGCCCAGAGCGGGGGACGCATCACTTTCCAGCCCAGGACATGCAGACGCTTTATCATGTGCCGCCGGGCACGTAGCAACCAAACTTCCTCCATCCGACTCAGCTCCTCATTGTATTCTCGCACCAGACCGATGGACGAATTATCCCACCACGTCCCATTGAAACCGGCTTTGTCCAGCAGCGGTTTGTGGTACCAGACGAAGAAATCAATCGCGCTCTGAGTCCAGTTGATCCCCGTAACACTCAGCTCTTCATCGGTATCCCACTGTTCGGTTCCCTGGTAGTTCCAGCGACCTGAACTGCTGGCGGCACTGCGGTTGGGTCGCCAGTTGCTTTTGCCCAACCATTCGCCGCCGAAAGTTCGGAATTCCTCAGCCCCCATTCCGGTTAGCTGACCGCTCCCGTACATGATCAGTCTGGCCCCCCGCGCAATCTCTCGCGTGTAATGCCCCCTCCACCACCCATAGTTTTTCTTCGCCGTGCGCTGGGCTTTTCCCTGGTAACGCTGTCCGTACAGGATAAACTCCCGCAGAGCTTCAAAATCTTCATCACTGTCGTTGACAAAACTGTCGACCGACTCCCCGTAGTTGCGGTAACCCCGCGTGTCATGAGCATCGAGGTTTTCTTCATTGAAAGTGCGGTAGCGCGGGTGATTGGGTTTGACCGGCGCCGCCTGCAGGGCAAACCGGACCGTGCGCGGTCTGGCCAGATCGACCGGACCCGCCAGAATCCGAATCCTCAACCGTACATCGCCGTTTTTCAAACGCTCGACACGTACCACCGGTTGCCCATCTTTGAGCTCCCACCCGGCACCGCTCCAGGCGAAAAACCACAATCCACGATCCCCGTTGCCGACGTAGGTGCGCGGGACAAAAGATTTCCAGTCGCGACGTCCGGCGCGAAACTCAAGGAGCTCTGTGCTTTCAAAATGCACCCCGGGCTTCCGGGGAATTCCGCTGAATCGATTGCCGCGCCGTCCATCACCCAGACGTTGAATGTAGAGCGTGTCGATTGGACAACCATCATGATCGTCCAGATCGATCACAAGATCCGCAGCGTCGATAAGCCCGTTACCGGTCAGTTTCGCTTCAACTTCGTACCACCCATCGTATTCGACAAAAGCGCTGATCTCGGCATTCATCGGACCGGCGAGTTGCTGACCGCTGATCTCGACGCGGTGCATGGCCGTCTCTTCGATATTCTTGCTCCCTTCTTCCCCCGCGAACACCTTGCCGTCCCGCATCACCTCAAAATGCATCGGGGCCGCGAGCAAATGTTCGGCGCCGCCAAAGGTTCCCGTCGGGGGAGCCGTCTCAATCTGTTTCAACAGCCCGCCCGGCGCAACCGTGTATATCCTTCCCCACATAAAAATACCTTCGGGAATATTTCGGCCCGTATAAAAATTGCGCTCGGCCCGCACGCTATTCCCGCGTTTTACTCTCAAAGGCTGAAACGGAGGGATCACTTCGTCGCTTAAGCCCAGCTTATTGTGTTCCCATTCATATTTCTCACGAACGAAATCCGCTTCTTTCTCTGAAACCGTCTTCCCCGCGCCATCGCTCAGCTCAAAACGTGCCACGTACTCCCCTTCGGCGAGTTCTGGCAAATCGATCAGCAGCGGGCCACCGGTCAGTTCGTCGATCTTACCGGAACCACGACCGAGGATTTTTTTCTTACCTTTCGGGGTAACTTTCACGGAGAATTTCTCAGCTTTCAGGACTTTATCCGGCATCCCGAAAAAGTCCAGATCCACGCTTGCCTCAAGCTTGTTGCTGTAGGGCAGATAGGCCACTTTGTATTCCCATTCCCCTTTGTGCGGCCGGCCGGCAATCCATTTGTCGAGGAATTTTTGGCGGAATTCTTCGTCAAATTGCATAAACGGAGAACGATTATGATAAAGAACGACATTCCCTCTCCCGACCTTCGCAGTTGCTTTGATCTCAAAATGATTGCGCTGTCCGCTGTCAGTCACCGGAACGTTAGAAACAGGAATATCTGTTTTGCGAAAAGAAATCTTTTCTTTCGATTTGGGAGCCATCTTCACGGTTTTAGAATCTTTGTAGGTGGTTTTCCCTTCGGCATTCTCAACGACGATATCAACCGTGACATCGGCCGGTTGATTGCCGCCCACCAGTTCAACGACAGCATCCAGCTCACCGGCTCCGATCTGTCCCATTTTGAGGAAACGAAAGGCCGGCGCGCCGGGGGCAAAATCGACTCGAGCAAATCGATTCCACGCCAGCCACGGCGCTCCGACCCAGCCGGCAAAATACATTCCCGTGCAGGAGTCGGTGCGCACGAGCTGGATCACCAGAGAACGCCCATCCAGGCTCTCGATCCCCATCCGTTTCAGCTCCACCGCCATCTCCAGTTCCCACGCATCGCGAGTGACAGTGCATTTCAGGGGTCCTCCCATCGACCACAGTTCCTCGGTACCTATAGTGCCGTTGAACAGATACTGGTCGACCTTGGCCCCCTTGGCATTGGCCATGATCTTGTAGAAGCCCTTTCCCTGAGTGGACGCCCGATCGCGCCGCCCGTGGGTGAGAATCTGCACCTCCACGTGGTCCTCGAACAGGATCGGGGGGTGCCCCATCACCACGTCATCCTCCTTGACACGTGCCACCGGATAAGTGCCTTCCGGATGCGGGGAACGCATGGCGAGATACAGATATTTGTCGTCGTATCCCAGATACCACTGCACCTGCTGGATCTCCGGGACCAGACTGCCGTGACCTCCCACACTTCCTTCGGCCGTAACACCTGTAAAGGCCGCCGACTGGCCCCACTCCTCTCCCCCGATTTTCCCATCGATTTTCGGTGCCTGAGTCAGTTTCGGCACGCGCATCACCGGATGCTTGAACCCTTCCTCCTGCGCCGAAACCATTTTCCCGCCAAAGACCACCATAAACACCGCGCCAACGATGACGACCCTCTCCATCCAATTCACCACTTCGTAACTCCTTTCGTTATTCTGCCGTGGGCCAGAATCGCATCGAATATGCCGGCCCTTCAGCCCTTAATAATGGTAGCGGACGCCTGATATGCCTTCCTAAAACGGCTTCTCAAGCTTTTCCATTCTATCCACGTCAGTTTTCG
>JAGXLK010000384.1 GCA_018334735.1 Planctomycetota bacterium
AATATCACCTTCCCGATACCTGTCCGGTCTGCGGAAGCGAAGTATCGCGTCCCGCCGGGGAAGCCATCCACCGTTGTACGAACGCGTCCTGTCCCGCTCAACTCCGGCAGCGCCTCACCCATTTTGGCTCAAAAGCAGCTCTCGATATCGACGGGCTTGGAGACAAAATTGCCGAACAACTGGTTGAACGGAGTCTTGTGGAAGATATGGCTGATTTGTTCGATCTGCCGGTCGACGAACTTAAGGAACTTGACCGGATGGCTGAGAAAAGCGCGACAAACCTTGTGAAAGCCATCGAGGAAGGCAGAGACAACGCGACTTTCCCGCGGCTGATCTATGGGCTCGGTATCCCACATGTGGGCGAGGCGACCGCGTCGGACCTGGCTCGCAAGTTTGGATCGATCGATAGTCTGGCAGATGCCGGCGCGGAGGAATTGCGGGAGATGGAAGGTGTCGGTCCGACGATGGCGACAGCGATCGCTGACTGGTTCGATAACGAGGATAACAGGAAGCTAATCCAAAAACTTAAAGACCACGGGTTGGACCCGAAGGCCGAGGCCGGTGGCGACAGGCTGGAGGGATTGAAAATAGTCTTCACCGGGGAACTCGATTCAATGACGCGCGACGAAGCTCAGCGCGCCGTGCGCCGGGAGGGAGGCGAATCCCCCGGTAGCGTCTCAGGAAACACCGACTTTCTGGTCGTGGGGAGCAATCCCGGCCAGAGGAAACGCAGTGATGCAAACGAACACGAGGTGCAAATTATTAACGAAGGTGAATTCTTGGAAATGCTTGGCAATGACTGAAGGAGATCGATCATGACAGTAGAAGAATCTGAGGAAAATCTGGTAACGATTGATGCGCACGGTGCGCAACTCGACGGAAACCTTCTGGTTCCGGAAGGAGCCGAAGGAATCGTTCTATTTGCCCATGGAAGCGGCAGCAGCCGTCACAGCCCGCGCAACAAAAAAGTGGCCCGGGACCTGCGCAATCGAGGGCTGGCAACATTGCTATTCGATCTGCTGACTGCTGAAGAGGACAAGGTTGACAGAGTGACACGCGAACACCGCTTCGACATACCAAAACTCGCGGACCGTCTCTCGGGGGCGACTGACTGGCTCGAACAACAACCGGAGGCAGAAGCCCTTCATTTTGGTTACTTTGGTTCCAGTACAGGTTCGGCAGCAGCACTTATCGCTGCGGCCAAAGGCCCAGAACGGATAGATGCCGTCGTCAGCCGGGGCGGTCGTGTGGATATGGCCGAAAAAGCTCTGCCAGAAGTCCAGGCGCCCACACTCATGATAGTCGGGGGAAGAGATCCGCAGGTGCGAAAACTGAATGAGCAGGCGCAAAGCCAGCTTGAATGCGAATGCAGGCTTGAAATTGTCGAAGGAGCAACTCATCTCTTCGAAGAACCGGGCGCGCTCGATGAAGTGGCACGGGTAGCAGGGGACTGGTTCGTGGAACATCTCACGGAAAACGAGAGCTGAGAAAAAATTGCTTGACCCCACAGCGAGATCTTGCAATGATAAAAGTGTCTGTGGCGCCACTGATTTGGGGTTTGCATGAGTTCGGGTTTGAGGCCCCCCCGAAATCAGTGTCAGGTCTTTTGTTCCATAACAGGCGTGTTCGTTCCAGCGAAAAAATATTGACGGAGAAGAAAGCATGGATGAGGGAGTTCTGCAGCACGAAGAGGAGAAGGCTTACAAAGGTTATACATTATTCAGTGAGACGTTTGGCACGCCATGGTCGGAAGACCAGCCTGCCCGGAATATTTACCTGATCGATATGGAAGGGAGAGTCGTCCACCAGTGGGAAGTTCAAACCACGCTCCAGTCGTATTGTCGGCTCTTGCCTGACGGCAATTTGATTTATCCCACTCACGATCGTTCGGACGTCGCCAGCGGGAAAGTGGGGTTGTACGAAATCACTCCTGAGAGTCAGGTTGTCTGGCACTATCGATGCCGCACGGATCACGATTTCCAAATCCTGGAAGACGGTCATTTTTTGATCAACACCATCACCGAGTATATGACACCCGCTCTGGGACCGGAGCTGAAACGCCATCCATATATCGTTGAGACCAACCGGGACAAGGAACTTGTCTGGGAGTGGCGGGGCGACGAACATCTGGAAGAACTTCAGGCACGCTTGACGGCCGATGGCTGGGACCATCTAATGGAACGAGCTCGCGGGGATTTTGCTTTCGATTGGGCGCACAATAACACTGTCCAAATAATCCCACCAAACGATACTCACGATGAAGAAGTGGAAGACGGCAAACCCCCGAGATTTAAACCGGGAAATTTTTTCATCTCATACCGCAGTGTTGACGTAATTGCGGTTGTGGAAAGACCCTCCGGACGGATTGTATGGGCGTGGGGCCCGGGCATACTGGACGGCCAGCATAAACCTCATATGCTGAAGAACGGGAATGTGCTGATTTTTGACAACGGCGCTCTGCGAGGATACTCGCGCGTCATTGAGCTTAATCCCTTAACCGAAGAGGTCGAATGGGAATACAAAACTGATCCCCCAGAAGATTTCTTCAGCCCGTTTATTTCCGGCGCCCAGAGATTACAGAACGGAAATACGCTTATATGTGAGGGAGCCAATGGACGCCTGTTCGAGGTAACGCCCGGAAAAGAAATCGTCTGGGAATTTGCAAATCCATACCACAGCGAAGAAAGCCGCCCGAATGTGTATCGTTGCCTCCGGTATTCGGAAGACTACGTGCAGCCGCTGCTGGAACGCATTGACGAGACTTGAGCGGCACGGACTAAAGGGACGGAAGGAACCGAAAGGACACATAAGAAGCAACTTCGCCGGTTGCCTGGGCAGCCTTCGTTATCCTGAATTCTCTGTGGCGAGCTGATCGGCGGCAAGGGCATCGGCCAGGGATTGTCGCCCGTTTTCTTGCGTGATAACCCGCTCGTGATTTCGGTCGCGGATCCACGCTATCTGATCCTCGAAAAGGGCGCGCAGGAGCCGTCCGTACCGCTTGTATTTTTTGAGCCCCTGACCCTGCGTTATTTCGGCATACTGGACGACATCCAGATCTTTGTGACGCCCTCGGCAGGCGCGGTAGCCGGGTGGATAGCGCTCGGGACAGTCGAATGTGGCATCGGGCAGAATCTCGCGGAGTTGACCTATCGCGGCTTCGTCCAGGATCGCCCGGATCTTTATCCGTGTGGGGACCCATTCTTCCAGCGTTACGTCGCCGCGCTCGAACAGAATACGGATTTCCTGGCGGTCCATGCGGTAGGGCTGATGGAAGCCGTGATAGAAGTTGACCAGGATTGTATCTCCGTAGCGGATCGTGCACTGAACCTGTTCTTCGATACCCGTGCCGGGCCGAAAACTATTTTGAGCCGCTTCTACATTCCCCTCTCCGAACCATCCGCTGAATAGATCAAAAAAATGGACGCTGTGCTCCACGAAGATGCCGCCGCTCTTCTCGCGATCCCAGAACCAGTGGTCGGGGTCCAGACCTTCGTCGGCCGCGTAGTTCTCAAAATACGCGTGGAGAGGTTCACCCAGCGTGCCGGCCTCGATGATTTGCGCCACAGCGTTGTAGAGCGGATTGTATCTTTGCATCAGGTCGGCTACCACGAGAAGGTTATTTTCGCGGGCCGTGGTTATCATCTCATCGGCCTGATCAATAGTCATGGCAAAAGGTTTTTCTGTGATGACATGTTTGCCAGCCCGAAGAGCCGCCATGGCCTGCTCATAGTGGAGGAAGGGAGGTGTGGCAATGTAAATCAAGTCGACGTCATTTCTTGCGATCAGATTTTCGGTTTCGCCGAAGTCGGGAATTCCCAGTCGTTTTGCTGCCGCCTCCGCAGCGGATTCGAAGGTGGAGGCCATTCCGATCAGTTCGGTGCCGGGAATTTGCGAGAACTGTTGTAGAGCGTACTGACCGAAACCACCACATCCGATGACGCCAATTCCGATCGGTTTTTTTGCCATTCGGTGTCACTCCTTGTCAGATCTAAATCAGGCACTGTCGGAAGTTCATGCCTTTTCCCACTCTCATTTGAATCTACCCGCCAGCG
>JAGXLK010000385.1 GCA_018334735.1 Planctomycetota bacterium
GGGGGAAGACTTCGGACGCGAAGGCATCCTCTACGAACGGCAGGGCGACAGAGGATACGTCTCGACCTGGCACGATGCGTGCGAAGAAACGCGCCTGCTCGCCCTGGCCTACGACGCGATCTTCGAAGCCGCTCGCGAAGACCGGAAACTCGTCGAATTCCTCCGCCAAAAAGCAGAAGAGTTCGATGTCCCCAATCCCAAAAGTAATTTTGAACAAATCCAGGACAACATCGAGAGCCGAATCCTGCGCGATGTGCTCCAGAACCGGCATAAAATCAATACAAATTTCCCTGGGGCCGAAACGTGCTGTGCCGTCATACGCTCGGTGCTCGAATGGCCCGAAAAACGGGACGATATACTGCGGGAAATGGATCCTGTGATCGAAGAAGCCACCTGCACCGATGGTGTCACGGGCGAGAAAGGTCTGCCCGCGTATGGAAGCTACGTGATACGCAAACTCGCCACCTGGCTGCAACGGTACGAACGCATCGAGCCGGGTTTTATTCGTGAGATGCTCGAACGGCATCCCCCCCTGCGAGACACCTGGCGTTTTCACATCGATACCTGGTGCCTGCAAAAATACTACCCCACCTGCGGAGATGCTTCGGCCTTCGCCCGACCATCTCCTCAATACCTCGGGGTGAACCTCTCTCGGCCGGATCTACAGCCGGACCATGGATATTCGGCACGTGCCCTGGGGGTCTCCGCGTTTACGTTCCTCTGGCGGTTGTACGAAACAACCGGCGACCCCGCCTACGCAAAAATCATGTGGCTCGCCAACGGACAGACCACTGAAAATTTGCCATGGGATGTCTACGCCGAGGACGTTGCCGACATCCCCGAAGACATCGACGCCCTGATCCGACGCGAAGGTTCGCGCATTTACCCGGGCAGCATCGACATGAAACAGTGGCACATCGCTCTGCTGCGTGCGGGGCAGGGATCCCGTGAACACGTCGCCTGGATCGACTATGACTCGGCGGGCAATCACGGTCACCAGGATGCGATGAATGTCGGGCTGTATGCTTTTGGACTCGACCTGATGCCGGATTTCGGGTATCCGCCGGTGCAGTTTGGCGGCTGGAACTCGGAGCGGGCCAACTGGTACCGCCAAACCGCCGCCCACAACACCGTCGTGGTCGACGGAAAAGACCAGATCGGGGCCCGGCAGCGCGCGGAAGGACGCGGGGGGATCGGCGGCGAAACCACTCTCCGGGCCGACGGCCGATGGATCCGCGCTGTGAGAATCGAAGCCGCCAATCAATACGAACAAACGTCGCGTTACGAACGGACGCTCGCAATGGTAGAAATCAATGAAGACGCGTTCTGCCTGCTCGACATCTTCCGCGTCGCGGGCGGTCAGGATCACGCCCTCTTCCGTCACAGCCACTTTGCCCGAATCCAGACAGATGGTCTCGGACTGGAACCGGCCGAGGATTATGGCCACGATACGATAATGCGTGGTTTTCAAACCGACCCGAATCCTGATCCCGGATGGAGCGTAACCTGGAACGTGGAAGATCGGTACGGACTGAGTAATACAAGCGAAAAAGTCGTTCTGCGCCATATTGGCCTGACCACCGATGCTCAAGTTTCTCTGTGCGAAGGCTGGATCATCGAAGGGGGCTATGACAAAAACGAGGAAGCATGGATACCGCGCCTGATGGTGCGCCGTCGCGCGGCAGAGCCGTCCCTGAGTTCGACCTTTGTCTCGGTGGTGGAGGTCCACGAGGGTAAACCCGCGATGTCGCAGGTACACCGTCTGGCAGTTCGCGGCGCGGATGGCTGTGAAATGGGTGACTCCAGCGTAGCCGTGGAGGTCAAGCTTCGCGACGGACGCCGGGACCTGTTGGTTTTTCCCGATGCGCAAGAGAAGACCGAGGCGAAGGTGACCTGGAATAGCACCGATATAACTCTCGAAGGGGAAGCCTGCTGGCTGCGACGATCGGGGGCCGGAGCGGTCACCCACGCCGCGTTGATGCGCGGGAGAGAATTGCACGCCGGCAAATTCAAATTGATCGCAGCGCACGACTCAGACCTGACGGAACTCACTGCCGGGACATGAGCCGTCAAATGTCTCCAGGCCACGACATGGCCATCTTTTTGTCCTACCGACTTACCCCAAGGTGACACCACGGACTCTCACTCGATGGATAGCCTTTGGATCGGGATGCCACCAAATCCAATACGTGTCACTTCCAGATTGGTTGATCCGAGAGTTGTTTTTTCCATTGCTGCAAAACTGATCAAAATGAGGGAAAAGAAGGTGGCGGATTACCGGCAACTGAACTCGTCCGTCCATGCAATTGATCGCTGTGCAAAAATCCATCTCGCTTCCTTCCTATTCCGGGACTCAATAGTAACCAAAAACTCTTCTCCTGAAGAAAGAGGATTGGGGCTGGCTGGGCTTTTCGACGTACAACCATCCTTAAGTGGTACTGGCTCAGCGTGAATTGGACAATTGCCTCTTCGATTTTAGGAAAAACACAACAAACGGAAACGATGGAGTCGAGGGTTTTCTGATAGCCTTGAGCTTCCCCGAAACAAAGACCATTGCCCGCTCGGGAACGGACGCGCCGCTTGAAGTAAAATGATTGACCTCCGATCGAACGAAATTGCCCGTTCGGCCATCACGGAGCTGGAGGGTTCTCTGTACCTGCTCCACTGTCTGCTCATGCGGCGTGTGGCGTTGATTCGCCGGTGTGAAACCATACCCCGCCTCATTTTCTCCGAACGTTGTCATTTCGACGGAATCACCTTAGTATATTAGCATTCACTTAAGGAGTTCACCCTATGGATGATCCGCAGAAAATCGCGCGTATCTTCAAGGCACTGTCGGTCGATACGCGGGTGCAGATACTGCAGCTTTTGAAAGAGCAGGTCCTGTGCGTCGGCGCTCTGGCGACCCGGCTGGAGGTCTCCTCCGCGGCGGTAAGCCAGCACCTGCGCATCCTGCGGGATGCGGAGCTGGTGGTGCCGGAAAAACGCGGTTACTACGTCCACTACCGGGTCAATGAACAGACCCTGGAGGAATGGCGGCAGGTGGCCGAGGAACTGCTGAAGCCGGAGGAATAGGACCTACTGGTCCGCGGACCACCATACGGGTTGCGCAACTTATATGCCTATCCGAAACGACGCCCCGGAAACCCAGCCTGGCGTTTGTGTTCTGATCATCATCACGAGGTAAGCGTTCATGCGCGTCGGACCGTTCAGATTCAACCTGCAGGAACTGGCCGGATCGATGGGGGATTTCGGCACGCTCCTGCCCCTGGCCATCGGTTACATCACCGTCTGCGGCATGGACCCCGCCGGTCTGCTGGTGATGATGGGGGTGGCCAACGTGGTCACGGGGCTTATCTACCGCCTTCCCATGCCGCTTGAACCCATGAAGGTGCTGGCGGTGATGGCCATTGCGGGAGCATGGGCACCGGAAAAAATCTATGCCGCCGGAATTGTAATGGGATTGGTATGGCTGTTGATGGGGGCAACCGGCGCCATGGAACATGTAGCACGCTGGACGCCCAAAACGGTGGTGTGGGGCATTCAACTCTCCCTCGGCGTACTGCTGAGTCTGAAGGGATTGGAGATGATGACCGGGTGGTGGATTCTGGGCATGGCTTCCGTGCTCATTGTTCTGGTGCTCCGGGAGAACCGCTACGCACCCGCCGCTCTTGTGCTGGTCGGACTGGGGGTTGTGATCATGGCGGTTCACGGGAAACTGACCGGATTGTCGGGAGTTTCTCTGTCTCTCCCCCCGCTTGTGTCCCTCGATTTTGACCTTCTCTGGCCGGCCTTCCGGGATGGAGGACTCGCTCAAATCCCCCTCACCGCCACCAACGCCGTGATCGCCACCTCCGCGCTGATCAGTAAATACTGGCCCGACCGCCGGGTGAGCGAGCGCCAGCTCTCCTTCAACATGGGGGTGATGAACCTGGTGGCCCCCTTCTTCGGGGGAATGCCCATGTGCCACGGTGCGGGCGGGCTGGCGGGGCAGTATTATTTTGGGGCGCGGACCGGCGGAACCAACATCATCGAGGGGACCATA
>JAGXLK010000386.1 GCA_018334735.1 Planctomycetota bacterium
CGAGATCGTCTTGCAATTTCTGTATTTCTTTCTGCATCTTCGAGATCTCGTCCTTTTTTCTGCCGAATGCTTCGATTTTTTCTCGCACCTGCTCAAATTCATTCTCGAGCGCCGTCAGCCCCTTTTCCAATTTCTCGACGTCGGCGGCAATACCTACCTGATTCTCCTTCAGTTCGTCTTGCCCCACAGTAAGACCTGTTATCTCCTTCCTGGTATTCGTCTTTAGTTCATCAAAGGCTCCCTGCGACGCACATCCTGCGGCCATAAAAATACCAAGAACAGCAGCGACAAAAACCAACTTTTTCCTGTGCATATTATCCTCCGCAAAAACAGTGAAGAGATTTAAAAGAAAAGCCCGCACTGATCATTGATTTTCTTTCCATGGAGCCGACCACACGCAACGGAATCCGACCCTATCATCACGCTCACTTTTGGGCAGCGGTCGCCGCAATGTTGGTTCGGCTCCGATGAATGAATCGGCATAACTTGCGCCGCGTACTGTAATCTTGCCCTGCCCAAAATTTTTGTCCTCGCAACGCGTCTCCGGGTATGGATCGTAGCTCGACGCAGTCCATTCCCGTACATTTCCGATCATATCATAACACCCGATCGAGCTTTTGTCTTCTGGCATTGAGGCCACAGCCTGCGGTTTTTCTCGGCCAGCAGCTCGCAGAACTGCTCGCCCTTCAGCATTTTCTTCTCCCCAGGGATATTTTTTCTTCGAATATACTGCGCCATTTCCTTCGGTCATTTTCCCGACCGCGGCACATTCCCACTCAGCTTCTGAAGGCAATCTTTTTCCCGCCCATCGCGCATAAGCCCGGGCTTCGTACCAGCAAATTCCCCTCACAGGATGAGATTCCGTTCCTTCGGGAAAATGACCGTTGCTCCATCCGGCAGGTCCGGGGTTTCCTGTTGCATCGCGGAAATCCCGGGAGGGATTGCCTTCGTAAGCTTTCCAGAAATTTTTTCGGCTATAACCGTCGGCATCTAAAAAACGCTGATACTTTTGATTTGTAACTTCCCGGGAATCGATATAAAAGTCCTGCAATTCCACGATGTGCATCGGCGAATTACTCGGAGCAAGAGAGTCAAGTCCCGCATATTGCACCCCCAGCGGAAACTTCCCGGCCTCGACTGGCACCATTGCCGGGGGTTCAAAGGGCCCAAAATTTCGGTACCAGGTCATCGTTACCTCGCGATCTCTCATTATCCGAGGTGCTAATTCCGCTTCGAGCATCGACTTTGTGAGAGCTTCTCGCGCCCTCAAGCAGAGATTGCTTTCCAACGCCGCTCCAGTATGAGCCAGCATCTCGATTGTAGGTCCCTGTCCCTGGTCTAATTTCTTACTGAGCTCAGCGGCCCATCTCCGAGACGGACGGTCGGGATATTTTTCAATCCCAAACTTGCCGTCTCCCGCACAGCAAGCATCGGCCAGAGCCGCCGCGTAGTTTCCACTGGCTTCTCGGGCGATAGCGCGTCGCTCAAGCGCAAATTGTTGCAACTTTTCAATACTGCCATCAGGAGATTCCTTTCCCGTCAGCTGAGCGCAAAGTGCCATTACCTGATTCAGTTTATCGACAATTTTGTCGGCCTCATCGGCTGAATTATATCCTGTCACCTCGCCCTTCGAAGCACGCAACAGTACGGCAATCTCCAGGTATTCATCCTCGGGTGCATAAGATTTCACCAGCTCTTTTATATGGTCAGACCCGCCGTATTTTTCCCTCGCCTCGCTGAGCTGCAGCATACCCCGGGCGTATTGCTCTCCGGCGAGGAAGTCTTCCAGCCTGGGATACACCTTTCGATAAGCATCGCGCGCGAAAGCCGAAAACCCTGTATTTGCCTTTCTGAGGCGGGCTAAAACATCCTGAAATTTCGCAGATGAGGCTTTTTCAGCTTCCGGTCCCTGGAATACTCGCCACGATTCTTCGTAATTCTCCTGTGCCTTTTGAAAAACAGATTCGAGCTTTTGATCTCGAATATCGTCCCGGAAAAGGAGAGCCTGGCGCCGATTTTCTTCAATCTCTTGCTGGCACTGTGTGGCCTGTTTGAGGAGTCGGCATTTCTCCAGAACTTCTGGGGGGCCCTCGCCTTCCAGTGCTTTATCGCATGCTTGCGTTGCACCTTTTGGCCGGCCCTGTCGGAGCGCGATAAGAGCCTGATTGAACAGTTTTTCGGCGCGGGACGGTTGCTTTGGCTTGGGAATTTCAACAGGATCGTCTTTTTCTTCTTTTGGTTTTTCTGTTTTTTCCTCCGAACTCCCTGTTTCTTCCTCTGACTTTCCCGTCCCTTCCTTTGGCTCGCCCGTTTCGGGATTCTCGTTTTCCTGGTTGGGTTCATCGACACGGGCGATTCGTTTCCCACCGATTGGCTTATCTCTGAAAACGTTCAGCAGATCATATCCTCTGTATCGAGCAATAAAATACGCTATAACAAGACCAATAAAAGTAGCTGCGATAGCGTGCAAAGCCGGGCGTGCCCTGGACAAAAACTTTTTCCATCGGGGTTTTGTACCCCGGAATGCGTACACAGAGTCTTCGTACGTCAGTTTAATCTCGCGCCCCTCCAGTAGTTTGCGCAGATCACTCATCACCTCATCGATCGATTGGTAACGGTCTTCTCGCTCTTTGGCCATCATTTTACATATGACCGCACCAACTTCCGGGGATAAATCCGGGTTCCGCTCAAGGGGATCCGGAAGCGGCTCAGTCGCTATCTTATGCATAACACTGACAGGTGTGTCTCCGGTGAACGGAAGTTCACCGACTACCATTCGATAGAAGGTTGCGCCAAGAGAATAAATATCCGTCCGCGCATCGAGATCAGAATGGCCCCGTGCTTGTTCGGGCGACATATAATTAGGCGTGCCAAGCACCGCCCCGGTCACCGTCAGGTTGATCTCATCTTCAGAACCGATGTCTTTCGCCAAACCCAGATCGGTTAATTTCGGCGTGCCCCTGTCGTTAAGAATAATATTCGAAGGTTTGATGTCCCGGTGGATAATTCCCATATCGTGGGCTTCTTTGAGTGCCTCGGCTACGTTGTAAACAATCGACATCGCTCGACTGGGTTCTATTTTGCCTTCCCTCTTGAGGATCGCGTCGATGGGTTCGCCGGTCACATATTCCATCAGGATAAACCGAACACCATCAACCTCGCCCACATCGAAGATACGAACGCTATAGGGCGAGGTCAGTTTGGCAGCGTGCCGCCCTTCCCGCTCAAAACGTCCCACGAACGCCGTCTTCATCCCGAGGTCCGGGGGGAGAAACTTCACTGCCGCGTAACTACCCAGTTCGACGTGACGTGCCTTGTAAACAGCCCCCATACCGCCCTGACCTATTTTCTCAACAATTGCGTAGTTACCTACACGACCGGGGATTTCTTGCGGAAGCATCATCTTCAAAAACCTCTCTCAGACAGCACTACACGCCGGAATTCATTTACCCTTCCTGCGCATTATTGAATCCATTCTACCGCCTCAGGAAAGTGAATCAAGGGACTTGATCGTCACGCAGCCGGAACGCACCTCAAATATTTGCTCTAACACAGAGATATGCCAGCCGCCGCGGCCGCTTATAACAATTATACCTTTAGGTTCGCAAGAAATGCGGGGTAAACTTTTATCGCTTCGGGCAGGAAAACAAGTTTCGCACAGTTGTCACATCAAAATAAACATAAAAATCGACCTTATCTGAATTTGCCCCACCTGCAGATTCTTTCCACCGCCAGGAAACTCGTTCAAAGCCTACACACTTTTTTTCTCCTCGCCGTGACGTACTATCCGGCCCTCGGTCATATAGATAACATCTTCCGCGATATTCGTGGCGTGATCCGCAATGCGTTCGAGGTGATGGGAGACCGTTAAGAGACGAATCAAAGCTCCTACGTTTTCGGGTTCAGTCCTCCCCATCCGTTCGACCAGCTCGTACATATGGGCGTGCATGTTGTCAACTTCAATATCACCGCCACATACTTCCCTGGCCAGCTGCGCATCCATATTGACCAGGGAATCGAGTGCGTCACTCACCATTT
>JAGXLK010000387.1 GCA_018334735.1 Planctomycetota bacterium
TGCGCCTGAACGGGTCCGCACAAGCTGTCCGAGGATCGGCAAAGATTGAAGATCTTCCCCGATCCTGAGCCGTGGGAATAATCGATTCGCTACACGGAATTCGAAGATGGTGATTTCCGGCAGAAGTGGCAGAATGACCCCGAACAACGCGCGACATTTTTGGAGGACCTGGAGAAAGTTGAGAAACTCAAACCGCTGGCCCAGGATCGTAGCCTGGCCCAGCTGTCACTCCAGTTCGTCCTGTCCCACCCTGCGGTGACGACCGTCATACCCGGTGCAAAAACAAAAAAACAGGTGAAGAAAAACACCCGTGCGATGCATTTGCCTCCATTGACAGACGAAGAGATGGCACAAATCAGTGAAATCACTCCGCCTGGAGGCGGACGCAAAATCTGGCCGGCCTGAGTGAAATCTGATTTGCTTAAAATCCCGAGGAAAACTATGCGCATGCGAAATAAGATTGCACTGAAGCCGATCCTGGTGTTGGTGATCGGAGTCTTGTGTTTAGCCCTGACGGCGCAGGGGAATATCACCCCGACAGAAAGGGGCGCCACCGTAGAAACGCCAAAATATCGCATCGAGTTCCGGAACGGTGTTCTGGTGAGCATGTTCAACAAACTGACCCGGGAGCAGTATCTCGATTCAGAAGCAGATTTGTCAGAAACCGTTGCCCATCTGCCATCCGGTCTGGGAACGCAGCATGGGGAAATGGCCAGGAAGAGGGCGGAAAAACTCTACCACTGGCCCTGGTGGGAGCATCCGAACGATCTGTACCTCCCCAACCAGCATTATCCCGATGAAAAAACCCGTTTTGCTTTCGAGAAGATGGATGATGGGGCGAAGCTGACATACACAGGACTGACTGACGGGGAAAAACGGTTCGAGGACGAAACGTTCAATCTGTTGCTCCAGGTCGAAGAGGACACGGGCGATTTGTTGGTCACCCCCGGCGGACAGTCCCGGCAACCGGGCGTTTATGCCGCCAACCTCACCCTCGCGCCGCTGGCACCGGCGGTCACGGCCGAGGCGCCGATCACCGATGGACTTCACATCACACGCGAGAATACGGGCGAAGTGCTCTGGATGAACCAGTGGCCGGACTACTGGCAGTACGGCCTGGTGGCATTCAACGGCTGGAAGACGGGCACCTTTGCGATCTGGACACAGGACCAGAAACTCCGCTACTACAAACATTTGATGTATCTGAAGAATGACGAGGGGCTTTCTTTCAGCCTCTCGATGATGAACGTCCCGCCTTTCGAAGATCTGAAGAAGGCGAAATCCGCGGTGCCGTGGCGGATCCAGGCGTTTGATAAGAGCTGGGCTCAGGCGGCTGCGCGCTATCGAAAATGGCGCGATGAGAACGTCAAAATAGCTCCGCGCCCGGACTTTTCAAAACGCATCTCTTTTATCGCTTCGGTCGCCGGACCCCAGGAAAAATGGCTGAATAATTTCCTGCGTTATGTTAAGCCCTGGCAGGGACGCGCGGCTGCTTTTCTCACCTGCGTGCGAAAGGAAGGTTTCGATCATAACCACGCCGATAATACGCCCTACGACGGTTTCGCTGAGGACGTGAAAAATTGGGAAAAGGCCGGCACATACGGAATGGCATATCTGCAGCCGATGATCATGTGGGGTCCGTTTCCTCCCGAGAAAGAGATGACAAATCCCGAGCGGGAAAAGAAGGCGCGAAAATTGCACCCCAAAGCCAACACGCGACTGGTGTTTCAGAAAGATCCGGACACCGTCGTGAAATACGTCGATCAGCATCATCTCGGCCATCCTGGCTGGCAACAGTGGATACTGGGGTGGGTGAACGAGTACTGTCAGGATTACGGCGCGCAGGGTATCTACCACGATCAGAGCTACCACGCGCCGATCGACCGACGGGGTCTTTCGGTCGGCGGCATGACCTCGCCCGAAGGTATGGCGGATTATTTCTACAAAGCGGCGACGCAAAATCCCGGGACGTTTCACGGCACGGAGATGGTGACGGAGGCAAACGCGGTGGGGGCATCGAACAGCATCGGGAGCGGTTATCACTGGGGGACGGCACCGCACATGCGGCTGGCCCGGGCCTACAGTTCCAGCCCTATCACTGCGGCCCTGGCCCACCCTCATACCGTCATCTGGTCTTTCGTCCGTTTGCGGGGCGATAGCACATGGGACCTGCGCGAACGGGGCATGCAGGAAGCCCGTGCGCAAATTGCGGGCGCGATCGACGGGCCGTCCGACTACCGCGTCGATTCCAAATGGTGGCCGGCGATGTGTAACATTCCCTGGCACGATCGGACCCGGGATGTAACCTTTCTGAAACGTGGCCTGCGGCCATATTTCCCCTCGGATTACAGCCGGAAAGTTCTGTCCTATTTTCGGGGCACCGAAGGGGTGGAATTCCGATATGAAAAGATGCCCTGGGGGTCTCGATTTGTCGAGAGGGGCGACGATGGGAGCAGACGGTTTATCTACGGAGTTGCGAATGGCGTGCAGGCGGCTCCTGTGAAAGACGCGGGAATTGCCGGCTGGCTGGTGTACAACCACGATGATCCGGACCACACCTGGAACAAAACCGGCCCTTCCGGTCTCAAACCCGACCGATTTTACGTCCTCGACCCGACCGTCGAGCGGCCGCCGGTGTATTTTTCGACCGAGAACGGTTATGGCCCCAGTTTCTACGAGGGATATGTCGAGGACAGTGGCTATAACGAGTATTTTGCATTTCTCAAGTTGCGCACCATCAGGAAACTGTCGAAGGTCATCGGAGCTGAAAGCCTGACGTTGCACAGTCCCCGGCCGCCCGCTGCGGTTTATGTCAATGGGAAGAAAAAAACTATAAGAGCGAAGAAAGGGGCGAAAAATGAGTACGCCCTGCGGGTGAAATTACCCGCGGACATTTTGGTTATCCGGCGGCGACCGCCCGCAAAACTGGGGAATGTTCACCAGACGGCCCTTTTGCGGGTGACGGAGACCAGACATCCGGTGGATTATTATCGGCCTGAGGCGATCAGCGACCAGGCCAATGGTGGAATCGACGAAAAAGGGCGTCCGGTCGTCGAGGATGCGGCTGTCTCGGCGTTTGGATTCAATTTTGGCGGCCGCAAACACATTTATCTGCTTGTCGGAGTGCCGGCAGGTGGCGATCCGCGGGTCCTGCGTTTTCACCTTCAACGGAAAAAGCAGGCCGGCAAAAAAATCAACCATCGGATTCAATCGGTTGGGCTCAATTTCCAATCTCTCGCCGTCAAACATGCTCCGCACGTGCCCATCCCTGAAGAAATCGACATTCCCCTGGCTCCGGGGGAAACAAAAATGTTGTCACTCCGCTCCGAAGGATTCGTCGGCCGGACTTTCCGGGAAATGAACAGAACCACCACGAAGTTGAAATTGGAATGGATTGAAAAGTGAGGTCATCGATGTCTGAAGAACGACCGAATTTTCTCATTTTCTGTACCGACCAGATGCAGTCAGCGTGTCTGGGTTGTAACGGAAACGAAGAAATTCAAACCCCAAACGTCGACGCCCTGGCGGAGAAAGGCGTCAACTTCAGCCGGGGATACGTCAACAACCCCGTCTGTCAGCCTTCGCGTGCGAGTATGATTACCGGGAAGACTCCGCGTCAGCATGGATTACTGACGAACGGTTGCTGTCTGCCCGAGAGTGTCCCGACCCTTACCGGAGCTCTGGCGGAAGCAGGTTACCGGACCCATGCGGTCGGTAAACTGCATCTTCAGCCATTCGGCGGAGGTGGGTTGAGGGAAGGTGGGCATTCATGGGAAGAGGGCGGGGCCTGGGACGAGGGAAGGATTGAGGAACTTCCGAACCCGTATTACGGCTATCAGAGCGTCGATTTCGTCGGCGGGCATGTGAACTATATTTTCGGGGATTACAAACGCTGGCTGGCAGAGCAATATCCCGAATCCGTTAAGAAACTGCAGCGGTCAGAAGCATACCAGGCGGAAGGACGGGCCTGGGGGATGGATTTGCCGGCCGAGCTTCATTACAACCACTGGATCGCCGACCGGACGATTGATTTTCTGC
>JAGXLK010000388.1 GCA_018334735.1 Planctomycetota bacterium
GGGGGAGCTGTTTGATGGCTCCAGCACAGCGTTTTGTTAACGGTTTGAATAGCACCGCTCAAAAACTGGCTTCAGTTTTACGCCAGATAAAAGAAGACAAAGAGGAATCCGAGTGATAAGCCACGAGCCCGGAAGGTCCGGGATCTTGAGCTTGGGATCTTAATACAGAAAGTCCATTTGCCCATACGAGTTGAGGAGGTTGTGACTGATGGCGGAGGCCACCGAGGAAAAAACAGAAGAACAGCAAGAAGAGACGACTGAAAAGGAGTACTCGCCGAAGGTAACAGAAATTCTTGATAAGGTTGGAGAGTTTACACTGATGGAACTGTCCGAGCTTGTCGAAGCCTTCGAAGATCGTTTCAATGTTCAGGCTTCAGCGATGGCGGCCCCGGTGGCAGCAGCTTCCGGCGCAGCTGGCGGAGCCGGTGAAGAAGGCGAAGAAGAGGAAGCTGTTGAATTCGACGTTATGCTTAAGGATTTCGGCGATAACAAGATCCAGGTTATTAAAGCAGTGCGTTCGATGACCAGCCTGGCACTTAAAGAAGCAAAACAGGTTGTGGAGGATGCCCCGTCTGCTATTAAAGAGGCTATTGCCAAAGAAGATGCAGACGAATGTGCGGAAGAACTTGAAGAAGCTGGCGCTGAGGTGGAAGTTAAGCCCCACGGAGGCTGAGTGAACGAAATCCGGAGCGTGTTCCGCGATTATTACAGGGGAAAGATTTTGGGGGATTTGGGTCAAAGGCCCGGGCAAATCCCGGGTCAAGGGACAGTATGTCGCAGCCAGAATACACTTTGTGTGTTGCCGAGGCAAAATGCCGTTTGCGAAATTCAATATGTTTTTCCGAATGATTAACTGGTAATCGGAGATAGCTACGTTATGGAAGAACGCTGGTTTTCAAAGGTTGGCACGGAATTGGAAGTTTCCGATCTGACGCGCATCCAACGCCAGTCCTATGAGCAGTTTCTACAAGCCCAGGTGCCGATGCATGAACGGGAAAGACGAGGGCTCCAACAGATTATCGACGAGATCTTCCCGATCGAAAATGAGAGGCAAGATATCCGGGTTGAATTCATAGGTTACTCCCTGGGTCGGCCCCGTTATAGTCCCGACGAATGCCGTCAGTTGCGTCTGACTTACGGCTATCCTTTTCACATTCGCGTGCGCCTCTACAAAGAGGAAGAAGTCTTCGAGGAAGATGTCTACCTCGGTGAAATGCCCGTGATGCTCGGTGGGGGGGAGTTCATCGTTAACGGCTCGGAGAGGGTCATCGTTATGCAGTTGCACCGCTCCCCCGGTTGCGATTTTTCACAGGAGGCGTCCGGTGATCGCACTCTGTATTCCTGCCGAATAATTCCCGAACGGGGAAGTTGGATTGAGATGGAAACAAACCGCTACGACGTTCTGCGTTGTCGCCTGGACCAAAGCGGTAAAAATCCGGCCACCCTACTGCTGCGCTCGCTCCTTGAAGAAAATGCTACGGATGCCGATCTTATCGATCTTTTTTACGAAACCGAGACGATCAAATTTACCACGGGCACGGCTGCGGCCAAGCTACGCGATCGCATAAGTGCAGAGACCGTGGCTCTGGAAGACGGCGATGTGACGCTGGTGAAAGCCGGCGAAACAGTCACGGACGAGCAAGCGCAGCAACTCGCCGAGGCCGGTGTGAAAAAACTGTCAGTTGTTGAAGAATCTCCGGATATGTTGATCGTTAATACCATTCTGGAGGATAAATCCCGGAACCACGAAGATGCGGTGAAGGAATTGTACGGGCGACTTCGCCCCGGCACGCCTTTCAACTTCGAAAAAGCCAAAGAGATGCTCTGGGAGAAGTTTTTCGATGAGAATCGGTACCAGCTTGGCGATGTCGGACGGTTTCGCATGAATCGCAAATTCGGAAACAATGTTCCGATCGAGCATCAGACCCTCCGCCCCGAAGACCTTATTGATGCGGTTCAGTATATTCTCAAACTGCGAAACGGAGAGGGAAATGTCGATGACATTGACCATCTGGGTAACCGCCGGGTGCGTACCATCGGTGAGCTTGCTCAGGAAGAAATCCGAAAAGGTTTCCTGAAAATGCGGCGGACCATCCAGGAACGCCTTAATCTCAAGGATCCGAGCAAATATACGGCCCGAAGTCTTATTAACTCCAAAACAGTGAGCGCGGCCATCAATTATTTCTTCGGCCGGAGCGAGCTGTCTCAGGTTGTAGACCAGACCAACCCGCTGAGTCAGCTGACGCACGAACGGCGTTTGAGCGCTCTGGGGCCTGGTGGCTTGAACCGGAAACGGGCCAGTTTTGATGTCCGCGACGTGCATATCTCGCACTACGGGCGAATCTGTCCGATTGAAACCCCCGAGGGTACGAATATCGGACTGATAACGTCGCTTGGAGTTTACGCCGAAACAGACCGGTACGGATTCCTTGTGACGCCGTACCGTGTGGTGAAGAATGGAAAACTAACAGATGAAATTCACTACCTGCGAGGCGATGAGGAAGAGGAAGCTTATATCGCACCCGCGGACAAAAAGTTCGATGACATGAAACCGAGCGATATCATTATCGCGCGCCACCAGAGCGATTTTGTGGAGATCAAACTTAAAGAACTCCAGTATGTCGACGTGGCGCCGAAACAAATCGTCGGAGTCAGTGCCAGTTTAATCCCTTTTCTCGAGCACAGCGATGCCAACCGGGCTCTGATGGGCTCAAACATGCAACGGCAGGCTGTTCCCCTGATGCAGACAGAACCTCCTCTGGTGGCCACCGGGATCGAAAAAGATGTGGCTCGAAATAGCAGCCTCGTCGTGCGCGCCGAAAAAGAGGGAAATGTGACTTACGTTGATAGTCAAAGTGTCGTTATTGATGATGAGGATACGTATCCTCTTAAAAAGTTCCGCGGGATGAACCAGCGAACATGCCTCAACCAGCGCCCCACCGTACAGAAAGGGGATAAGGTGAAGGATGGAGATATCATCGCCGACGGCCCCGGAACTTCAGACGGCGAACTTGCTCTTGGACAGAACCTGCTGGTGGCATTTATGCCGTGGGATGGATACAACTTCGAGGACGCAATTGTGATCAGTGAGCGTGTGGTGAAGGATGATGCCTATACCTCACTTCATATTGAGTCCTTTGAAACAGAAATTCGCGAGACAAAACTGGGAAAAGAAGAATTCACCCGTGATATTCCAAACGTTTCCGAAAAACAGCTGGCCAACCTCGATAAAGACGGGTTGATTCGCGAGGGCACCTGGGTGGAACCGGGCGATATACTTGCCGGGAAAGTCTCTCCGAAAAGCCGGAGCGAACTTGCACCGGAAGAGAAACTTCTTTACGCGATTTTCGGTAAGGCTGGGGAAGATGTCAGAAATGAATCCTTGAGCGTTCCGAGCGGCACCGAAGGTGTTGTCATCAGAACGGAAAGGTTCAGCCGCCGTTCCTATCTGAGCGAAGAGCGACGAGAGAAGATTGATGAAGAGATCAAGGAACTGAAAGCGGATTATCGGGAAGAGATTGCTGGTCTGGTGCGCGAGGGTTTCGAGGCGATAGAAAAAGCGCTCGGTGGCCCCGTGGTTGACCAGACGAGCCAGAAGACTTTCGAAGTCAATGAGGATATGAGCGACCGCGAGGTGGTGAAGTTCGAGGAAGAATTCGATCCTGAGGAGATTGATTTCGGAGGCAGCCGGATTAACAAAAAAGCTCTTGCTGCCTGGTCGGAATTTGGTTCCCAGATCAAGAAGTTGAAAGAAGAACGCGACCAGAAAGTGAGCCGGCTGAGCAAGGGAGATGAACTTCCCAGCGGCGTACTCGAAATGGTTCGCGTCTACATTGCTACGAAACGTAAGCTCGGCGTCGGAGATAAAATGGCCGGGCGACACGGCAATAAGGGTGTGGTTTCCCGAACCGTACCAATCGAAGATATGCCGTATCTGGAAGATGGAACGCCGGTTGATGTGATGTTGAATCCGCTCGGTGTGCCCAGCCGAATGAATGTGGGCCAGATTCTTGAAACCCACCTGAGCTGGGCTGCCA
>JAGXLK010000389.1 GCA_018334735.1 Planctomycetota bacterium
CTGGATCCCGACGTCGAGATAGCTATTTGTGCGCATACACACCGCCCAAGTATCGATAGTACAGGCCCGTTGATGATTAATCCCGGAGAGGTGGGAGCGTGGCTGACCGGCCGTTCAACGGGCGTGCTGCTTGATCTTGACGAATGCAGCGCGGAAATTCTGGAGTTCGGTCGACAGGAGGTTCCCCAATTGTGAGAACGGCGCATATGCTTGCTGCGGTGGTTGTTTTTTGCTGGATATGGACGACAGGGGGGTGCGTGGAAAGGAAAATTAATATACGATCAACCCCATCAGGAGCGGATGTCTGGCTCGACGAAAACTATATCGGGGAAACTCCGGTACAATACTCTTTTGAACATTACGGGCGTCGCAGAATACGTGTGGGGCCTGTGCGCGACGAAAAAAAGCAAATCCAATGGAAATCGGTTGAAAGACTGGTTTCAATTAAGGCCCCCTGGTACGAATATTTCCCGATTGATTTTTTGAGTGAGGTGGTGTGGCCAGGGCGAATTACTGATGAACACGAGTTTCAGTTCAGGCTGGAAAAGGCCCGGGAAGCCCCTGCTTATTTTGGAGCGGATCGAGCCGAGGAAGTAAAAGATAAGGCTTCGCAATTCCGCGATAAAGCCCTCTCACCCGTACCCGAACAGCAAAATTAAATCGGATATGTTGAGCAAAAAGAGCGATCCAGACCGTTGGAGGAGAGACTATGGCAGAGAAAATTACCGTTAAGTGTTCTGCATGCGGGAAACAGTTCAAAGCGCCCGCCGAACTGGCGGGTAAAAAGGCTCGCTGCCCATGCGGCGAAATAATTGACGTGCCGCCAAAAGGGGATGGCGGAGAAAAAGCCAACTGGTTCTACTCTATGGAAGGAGACCAAAAAGGTCCGGTCTCTCTTTCGAAACTCAAAAAGTTGATTGTGTCGGGAGAGCTTGATACGGGAAACTATGTCTGGACGAACGGACTGGATTCGTGGCAGCCGGCCGAGGATGTGGAGCTGCTTTCGGATGCAATTGCAGAAGCACAGGCTGGAGGTGACCAGGCTATGGAATTACTTTCTGCCCTCGAGGAAGAAGATGAAGAGGTTAAAGGGGGAACGCAGCTCGGAAGTCGAATTGCAAAAGCAGCAGAGAAACGGGCAACAGGGGAGCCAAAGAAGGTTGAGCAGAAAAGTGAAACTCAGGCACGGACCTCAACCTCTAACGTTCAAAAAGCTTCCCCTCAAACGGCTCCAGCGACAAAACAGGCTGCACCTGCTGCGTCTGGCCAGACGCAAAGCTCTAAAGCATCTGAAACGCCGAAAAAACGGGCGAAGCGGCCACTGGTCCTGGAAGTGCCCGCCTATACATTCGCGCAAATCGTCGGTATCCTCGTGCTGATAATAGGCGCGGCAGGGATCGCCGGCGCGGTGGCGATGGTTATGATCGGTGTGGCCGAACAGACTCTGAAAGAGCTGTCGAATTATGCCATTGCCTCTTTCGCAGTGGGGGGGCTTTTTGTCGTGGGTGCGGTGATTATTTTGATGGCCAGAGAGATGGCTCAGGGAATTATTGAGCTGAACGAGCGAGATGAGGAAAGTCGTTAAAAAGTAAAATTTCCAAACCGGCGGGACCAATGAACGATACTGTATCGATTGAGTGTGAAAAATGCGGCAGAGAATTGGAGATCTCCATTGGGGAAACCGGTAGTACTATTCGCTGTGAGTGCGGTAATGTCATAGAAGTGGGAACTATCACCTCGCCCGATAGCCCGAGCGATGAGGAAGAAGAATTTTTGTCGGCGGAAGATGTCGCCCGAAAGTGGTACTACGCCAGAGGCAAGCAACGTTACGGGCCTGTATCTCTGGGTATGCTAAAAAGACTGACGGACGAGGGCAAAGTCCAGCTGAGCGACCTCGCCTGGACACGGGGGATAAGAGAGTGGATACCTATTTCCGAACTCTCGCAAATCGAACGTGAATTGCCCCCACCTCTTCCCAAAGCAGAAAGCGTTGAAGAACGGCGAGAAACTCCTGAGCAATCTGATAACCCCGGTAAAGTGCCTGAAAAGGGCTTGCAGAAGGGGACCGACGAACCCGGTGCACAAAAATTGGACGAGGGCGCAGAGCAACATCTAACGCTGGGTTTTCGGCTGGTGCGCGCGGTATCCTGGGGGGTAACGCTTTTCGGTGTGCTTTTGCTCGGGCTTGTGCATCTTTTGTTGCTGGGAGCTTTCCCGGATTTAGGACCAGCAACTCGGAGCGAACAACTCAAAGTCTGGCTGGCAGTGGGGGGATTTGCTTGCGTCGCGATCGGGCTCGTCTGTAACGTAGCGTTGCGAGTTTCTCAGATGGAAAAATCGCTGACGAAGTGAGCGAGGACGAAGAGTGACTCTGCGGCTACCTTTTTACCCAACACTCCCGAGGACCATTCTGTCTGAGTAGCGTTTGAGGACAGCTTTGCGCAACAAAACATGCCCGGAAGCTTCGAGCTGTGGGTCCTGTTCGACGATCCGAAAAGCGTCTTTGCGGGCTTGTTCCAGAACTTCGGGATCGGAAAAGTCATAGCACCGGAATTCCGGCATCCCGCTTTGTTCCGTTCCGAAAAGCTTTCCCGGGCCACGGATTCGTAGATCAGCTTCCGCAATCTCGAAACCGTCATCGGTTTCGCTCAAAACCTGAAGACGTTGTTTGGCTTCTTCGGTGGAAGGCTCAGCAAGAAGAAAACACAGACCTTCCGACTCACCTCGTCCTATCCGCCCGCGTAACTGGTGCAGCTGGGCCAATCCGAGCCTCTCGGCGTGCTGAATGATCATGACACTGGCTTCGGGGACATCAACACCGACTTCGATGACGGTTGTCGCTACCATCACTTCGTAGCGGCCTTCCCGAAAACCCGCCATGGCCTCACGTTTTTTCTCAGGGGTCATCTGGCCATGGATGAGACAACATTCATAATTTGAGAATAAACCTGCCGAAAGCTTTTCATATCCCTCCGTGGCACTCGTGAGGTCGATTTGTTCATTTTCTTCAACGAGTGGATAAACAACAAATAGCCGTTCTCCCTTTTCCAGCCGCGACAGAGCTGTTTCAAACGCTTTTTGCCAACGATATGGTGAGAAGACGTGCGTTTCCGTTTTTTTCCGTCCCGGAGGCATCTCGTCAATTGTGCTGACATCCATGTCACCGAAACAGGCTACAGCAAGAGTCCGTGGAATGGGTGTCGCGGTCATGATGAGAACGTCCGGCCGGGTCCCTTTTTCTTTGAGTGTTAACCGCTGTTCTACTCCGAAACGATGCTGTTCATCGACAACGATCAGGGACAAATTTTTAAAATCAACGTCTTCCTGTATCAATGCGTGTGTGCCGACAACGAGATCAACTCGACCAGAGGCAATATCTTTGAGATGAGAGCGACGTTCAGCGGGCGAACTTCGACCGCTGAGGAGCATCGTACGCACATCTGCTTTTGCCAGAAGTGATTCAAGCGTGAGATAATGCTGTTCCGCCAGAACTTCCGTCGGCGCCATTAAGGCTGTTTGGTATCCCTTGCTGCTTTCAGCGAGTGCTCCCAGCAGAGCGTAAACGGCAACCGCTGTTTTCCCGCACCCGACATCTCCCTGCAGCAATCGATTCATAGGGTTAGCCGACGACATATCAGAACGAATTTCGTCGATGACACGTTCCTGTGCATCCGTGAACTGGAACGGGAAAAGACGGCGAATACGTTTATCGACATTGGGCCCGATTTTAAATTGATAACCATCCGCCTGTTTTACGTGTTGCCTGTGAATTGCCAACGCCGATTGGAAGACAAGCAATTCTTCATACGCGAGGCGGTAGCGTGCATTTTGGGCGGATTCTTTGTCGGGGGGAAAATGTACATTCCAAAGTGTCTCTGAAATAGGGGGGATGTCCCTCTGGGCTCTGAGATTTTGTGGCACAACATCTTTTATTTGGGAAGCGGCCATCTCAAGAGAGGCACGGGTGAATTCCCGCAACCTTTTTTGATTCAGGCCTTCGGTCGACGGATATATCGGGAGGATGGCTCCAAACTT
>JAGXLK010000007.1 GCA_018334735.1 Planctomycetota bacterium
GAGTAGCCGTGGATAATACTTTCCTCGACTTCACCACCGACCCGGCAGACGGGGCCAATAGAACACCCCTCCCGGATTTTTCCTTCGAAGATCTGGGTTTTTGTGCCAATGTATGCTGGGGCTTCAACGCTGGTATGAGCAGAAATTTTGACGCCATCGTCGATCATAACTGGGCCTTCTCGACAATCGATCCACGTGTGGGGCTGGAGCTCGACGTTTTCACCGATATAGATGTTCTCTTTCGGGCCGATCATTTTGGCGCCTTTTAGCGGATCGCTCTTGCGTTGAGGTGTGCAATATTCGCGGAAATCACTGGTAATTTGATCAGGACTGTGGTGAACCAGATCCCACGGGTACCGAATCAGAATATCAAGAACTTTCTCCGAGGGCAATTGTTCGAGTGCCTGCTGAGCGATCCCGATACAGGCGGGCGTGTCAATTTGTTCCAGGGTTTCTTTTTTTATGAAGGCCCACATAAGGCGACCGTTTTCATCAACTCCAGCGCGTTCCTTTTCCGTGTAGAAAGAGGATTCCGCGGTGAGGATGACGGCAGCATTTATCAGCAGAAGATCATCGTCTGCCCGCGCGGCCTGATGACTGTTGACCCAGTCACCACCGTGTTTTTCGGCTTCGACGCCGTCGAGCTCGTCTCGAGTTTCAAGATAGAGATCTTGTTCCGGGAATTTTTTCTCGATCTTTTCTTTGAGCGTGAAAATTCCACAACGCAGATCGAAGGCTGCCCGCAGGAAAACCAGCGGGTAAAGATCGGACACGTGTTCGTCTTCAAAAAGGACAATTTTCATTATCCATTACCTCGTCTGTATGCTTTTGGTTCGGTCGGGGCCGGAAATTTGATGTTGAGAATAACGTTTTTTCAGGTTTTCGCAAGCTTCCCCGGTGTCATTAACCGGTTTTTGCCGGCGCTTCACTGACTCTGTCTTTTGTAAAGTTCGAATGTATCCATTGCGATTTTTAGCGCTTCATCAGTCGGCACGCACAAGATGCTAACCGGGGAGCTTTCCGTACTGAGGGCCGCTTCTTCTGCTCTAACCTTTCGATTTTTCTCTTCGTCAAGTTCAATCCCGAGATTTTCCAAATCCGAGCAAATCATTTTTCGCACTCTTGCGCTATTCTCGCCAATACCCGCCGTGAATATCACGGCATCGAGTCGGCCGAGTGCGGCCATATAGGCGCCGATGTACTTCTTTGCCCTATAGCAAAAGACCTCCATGGCAACCTGGGCGCGATGGTTTCCCGTTTCGCTTGCTTCGCTGAGTTCCCGCATGTCGTTGCTCACACCGCTCAAACCTTCAAGTCCGCTACGCCGATTTAGAAGATCGTAGACTTCACGCGGATTCATCCCCAGATTTTCGGTAAAATGGAAAGAAAGCGCCGGATCGATATCACCGCATCGTGTTCCCATGACAAGTCCTTCCAACGGGGTAAGTCCCATACTGGTATCGACAGACTTGCCGTGGCTGATGGCGGCTGCGGAACAACCGTTCCCCAGATGCATCGTGATCAAATCACATTCCGAGAAAGGTTTTCCCAGAATTTTGGCCGCTCGTTCTGCGACGTACCCGTGAGAGGTACCGTGAAAACCGTAGCGGCGCACATGATCTTTCTCATAGAGTTCGTAGGGTATTGCATAGAGAAATGCTTTTTCGGGCATTGATTGGTGGAACGCCGTGTCGAAAACCGCGACCTGTAACCTATCAGGTAGACGGTTCATCGCCGCTTCGAGGCCCGTAAGATTGGGCGGATTATGGAGCGGGGCAAGGGAGATGTTTTCGCGAATGACCGAGAGAACTTTATCATCAACGGCAACGCTTTCCGAGACCTTTTCCCCCCCATGAACAACCCGATGGCCAACGGCTGCAATTTCATCCAGGTCTTCGATTGGCCCCGAAGCACTTATGAAAGTTTCCAGAGCAAGCTGCAAGGCGGAACTGTGATCCGGGGCATCGCAGCTGCGTTCGATTTGATTTGTCTCTGATTCAAATCGAAAGGAGCTTTCTTCTTCGCCAATGCGTTCGACGTGAAAATTTGCCAGTTTGCGGGAGGCGGGCATAGAAAAAAGGCTGCATTTCAGGGATGAACTCCCTGAATTTATGACAAGTATCTTGACCATTTATAAGTCTACGCGATTCATTTCTGGGGTAAATCTGATTAAATTACTGCGGTTACATTCCCTGCACCACCGTCACAGCGGTTGTGGCAACAACGTCTTCAACGCTCGCACTTCGCGAAAGGTCATTGACGGGAAGAGCAAAGCCCTGTAGAACCGGTCCGATAGCCTGAACGCCGCAGAATTCTCTGACGGCTTTGTAACAGATATTTCCCGCATTCAGGTCCGGGAAAATTATGACGTTTGCCTTCCCTGCCACTTCGCCTCCGTCAACACCTTTTTTTTCGGCCACATCGGGGTTAACAGCGGCATCGAACTGCAGCTCGCCTTCTACAAAACCATCCTCCAATTTCTGTTTGGCAAGACGGGTGGCTTCCTGAACACGATCTACGACTTCGTGCGCGGCACTACCGTTGGTGGAGAACGAAAGCATAGCGACACGGGGCGTTGTTGTGAGAAAGGAACGCGCCGTCCGGGCGCTTGCCACTGCAATCTCGGCCAATTCTCCGGGATCCGGATCGACAGCTACCGCGCAATCGGCGAAAACAACAGGTGTGTCCGAGTCCCCCCGCAAATGCGGGACAATCATCAGGAAACAGCTGGACGGAGCATTGATTCCCTCTTTGTAGCCGACGGTAAGTCCGGCAGATTGGAGGACATTGGCGGTTGTGTGAGAGATCCCGGCCACGCACCCATCTGCAAGACCTGCTACCAGCATCATACCGGCGTAGACGAGCGGGCGTTTGACCATGTGCGCTGCGACGCCCTTTTTCGTCCCCCGGGCTTCGGAATAAAGTCCCGCGAATTTGTCGATGCGGTCAGCGTCTTCGATAATTTCACTTTCGACGCCATCGGGGATTTTTGCAGGCATCGACTCATCGTTGCCGATCAGCACCGGTGTGGCAATCTGCTTCTGTGCGATTTCCCCCGCAGCTTCGACTATACGAGGGTCATCGGCTTCGGGAAAGGCGATTCGCGCATCAGCTGATCGACATCTTTCTTCGATTTGTTCCAAAAGCGTCATTTTCCCGGGGATTCCTTTGTGCTTGTGTGCAGAAACAATTTATTTTCCCGATAGAGACACAACTGACAAAAAAACGACTTTTCGGGTAAAGAGACCATTCAATACCAAAAGAGGCTGAAGAGGCGGCCTTATAACACCTGTGGGAGCCTCCGTCAAGTGGTAACCACGTAAGCACTTACCTGACAATCAGTTAAGTGGAATTAAAGCTTACGCCTGAGTCAGCAGAAGCAGGCGTACTGCTGCCGTGACAAAAAGGGCGATTACGAGAAGTTGTACGATTTGTGTCCAACGTATTTTCCGATCAGCTTTGGAGGAGTCTTCGAGAGCTTGCTTAAGGAATTGGACGCGCCGGGCAATGCTGAAATGTCGCCACGATCCCGACGCCTGAGGCGTGCCACTGACGGCGGCAAGTTTTTGAAGCCCTGCTATCAGTGCCGAAGGTTCTGAAATAGCTCTGAGACTGAACAGATCTGCTTGCTGCTCCAGTCGTCGTGAGAGAAAACCAAAGACAAAGACCCAGTAAAGTGCCGTGAACCCCAATAATATTAGTGTCTGGCCTTCGGAAGGTTCGGCGGCAATTAGGTTTTCGAGCGGTTGAACCAGTTCAAGGCGTGCGAGCAAATCGACGGCATTGGCATAAAAGCAAACGAATGCCAGTGCGAAGACCAGATAAAAATAGAAATGATGATGTTTAATATGTCCGACTTCATGGGCAAATATAGCTTCAATTTCCTCGTCCGAGCAATGGGCAATAAGAGCATCCGTCAGCAAGACATATCGTATCTGAGGTAGCAATCCAACTACCGCGGCATTTGGCAGATGGTGGTGGGTATGCCAGATAAGAATATCCCGTGTGCGAAAACCTGCGGCGCGGCAAAAATTATCCAATTTTTTTCTCAAGGGACCACGAGGAAGGGATGATGTGTCCCAGATAAGTCGCAATAAAGTGGGACCGAACACTACGATTGCTATGATCAATGCAAGAGAAAAAATAGCCTCAATTAGGGGGTTACCTTGAACGGGAAGAAATATCGTCGCGATATCGGATACCATAACAAGCAAAAACCATGGCACGAGCAGAATCGCCAGCTCTGTGCGAATCCGGAGCACAAGGTATCGCCTCAGATCCAGTTTCAAATGGGATCGATTTTGTTCGGCCCTATGTTGGAAACCTGCTACCGTCAGCATCATAACGAGGGCCGGCAGGAGCAGAAGAACATCTGCGAGTACCGGTATGGGGAAAAGTCTTTCACCGATACTGGAGAAAAGGAGACAGACGAGCGTCGGCCAGTGAAGCCAAAAAACACTCAAAAAAACGAAACCGATGACGCCAATGTTGAGCAATTTAAATATGCGTATGGCTCTCAGGGATCCGCCGGATGTTCTATCATGCAGAAGACGGCAAGCCGTCCTGGAACCCAACCAGCTGGCCACAAAATTCAGGGCTACCAATCCTATTACCCCTGAAAGACTCCAGTACCAGGCAAAAGGCAGACTGGATCGAGCCGGGGGGATGTATATGACAAGCAGCGAAATCAGGAAAGTCAGGAGCATGAATGGGCTGTCGTTTTAGTGTAGAAAAATGGGAAATCCGCGTGGCGAAAGTGCGGTTTGCCCGAGCAACTCCCATTGTACGTTTCTGGCGCGCGTTTGCAAAGCGGAGGCTTTCGCCTTTTGAGCTATACGGGGTGGCTGCCGTATAATGTGTTTTAAGGATAGAAGCTGGCGAGAATAGCTGAAAATCCAGAAATACGCAAATATTTCTGAAAGCTTCTTGGAACGGAGCCGAAATCTTCAGAGATACAGGAAAAAATGCCAAAGATTGCTTTTAAATTTTTTGTGCCGCTTGCCTTTGCTGTGACTGTGATGTTGCAGGGTAAAGTCCTGGGGGCAGCGTCCACCGGCGGCGGATCTGTCCGTTCTGGTCACATTTCATCTTCAGAGCGTTCTTCCTCGGAGAGAGGCGGTGTTCCCCGGAATCGAGAAAACGTTTCTGGTACTCGCGGGAAGTTGCATTCAAGGGCGGGCCGAGAGCTGGTCCTTTACGATTTTGAAGAGTCAGTCCAGGGGTGGGGACCGCTCGGGGGTGAGGAAGGCGGAGAGTCTTCGTCCAATACGAAGCGGTGCGTCCCATCGGAAGACCAGAGTTGCTCCGGTGAATTTGGACTTCGTGTTGATGGATTGCAGCCCGGTACGGTCGGGGCAGCGGTCAAACTCCCGGCGGGAAAGCGAAACTGGCATGCGTTTACCCATTTCTCCGTGGCGATTTATTTGCCGGAATCGGCACCAAAGAAAATCCAGCCCGTTATATATGTCAAAGACACAGATCTTTACTATTATCAGCACCTGAGAAAAAATTACCTGCAACGTGGAAGATGGACTTATATTGCTCTGGATATAACCTCCACCAGTGATGTGTGGGAATACCGTGGTCATTTCAAACCGTGGGACGGATATTGCCGGCAGGATGTCAGGGAGCTGGGGATTAAGTTTGTCGGGCAACAACCTTACGAAGGCCCATTCTATATTGACAGGATTAAGCTGCGTCGAAATCCCAGCGCACTGCCTCAAGAGAATGCCATTTACAACCTCCGAGTTAATTCCAGAAAAATCAAGCAATTTGAGAAATTTGAACTCTCCTTCAACCTCGCCCGCACGTACAGCAATCCTTTTGACCCGCAAGAGGTGAAAGTCTACGGCGAGTTCAGACACCCCATCGGTCGGGTGGATAGGATGCCGGCGTTTTTCTACCAGGGCTATTTGCGGCGCATGGAAAAGGGAGCGGAAGAGCTGACTCCGATGGGAAGAAGTCAGTGGAAAATACGTTTTACTCCCATATATCCAGGACGCTATCGCTATTGGGTTATTGTCAAGGATAACTATTCTGGCACTCTTCGTACAGAAGCCAGGGAATTCGAATGCCTGGAGTCCGACCACCCCGGATTTATCAAAATTAGTTCTAAAGATCCATTTTTCTTCGAGTATACAAACGGAGATTTCTACTTTCCCATCGGGCATAATATCGCGGCAGTACACGATGCCCGAGCGCGATCACTTCAGGTTAACATCCCTGCTTCAGAAGGGACATACGCATATGATCGAATGCTGTCGAAGATGTCAAAAGCGGGGGAAAACTGGGGGCGAATATGGATGTCCCCCTGGAGCTTCGAGATCGAATGGACAAAAGCTTATAACACCCATTATCGTGGACTCGGGCAGTACAATCTGGTCAATGCCTGGCGGCTGGATCATGTCCTGAGAATGGCTGAGGAGAATAACATCTATATTCTTCTCTTATTCACCGCCCACGGGGAAATCGGCACTTACGAGTCTGATTTTATCGGGCACGATAAGGAGCATGCGCAAGGTAGCCCCTATTGGAGTGGCCGCGACGGTAGCCGCATCGACGGGGGGTATGCAGGGGACGATCCTCATCCCGGCTACCACGGTCCCATCGACCATCCACGGCAGATTTATACCAATAAAGAGGCCCTCGAAAAGTACAAACAAAGGGCCCGTTATATCGTCGCGCGATGGGGCTATTCGCCTGCGATTATGGCCTGGGAGATTTTGAACGAAGCGGACCTCGCAAAATTCTACCAGAACGTAAGATTCGGACAGAGGGGAGCGCGTTTTGTCGAGAAAGTCGCTCGCCATATACGAAGGATCGATCAAGGGCGTCACCTTATTACAAGCGGATGCTTTTATTATCGACAGCCATGGGCAAGCCCGACGCTTCGCCTGGACATCCTCGATTTCAATACCGGTCATGTGTTCAACGGGCAACTGGAGAGGCGTCTCGTGGCGGATGTCAAATACATGCAGGGAACGTATAACAAAATTTTCCTGCCCACCGAGGCCGGATTGACGCCTTTTGCACAGGATGCGGAGACAACCTCGCTCGCGATTCATCGGACACTTTGGTGTTCCTATATGACTCCGACAGCGGGAACAGCTGCGCCCTGGTGGTGGGTTCTCATAGACAGGCGTAACCTCTATCCCCGGTTCGAAGCGCTTTCCAAATACGCGAGAGGCGAAGATCGAAGGGGTAAAGGCTACGAATCCGGGACAGGATGGGTCGAAGATGAGATTGAGGAACGGGAACTCAAAATCGTTGTGCTCAATAACGAACAAAAGGGCTTTTGCTGGATATACCAGCCTTCCGCATTCTCAAAATATTCCGTCTGGCAGGCGGCGGCTGCTGCTCCTGCTACCGCCAGTGTCAGAGGATTGCGTCCCGGTTCTTACAGGATTGAGGTATGGAATACCTACGAAGGGAAAGTGATTCACAAACTGAGCGCGCGCTCGCAGACGAAACGTAATGAAGAGGGCGAAGAAATTCGTTTTCTGCGATTCAAGTTGCCGGCTTTTGCCCGTGATATTGCCTGTAAGATTGAACGGAAAAATTAAGTCCAATGGTTGGCACGACGTGTTATTGGCGGGACAGGAGGCAGGATCCGGGCACAGTTCACGAGGCGATGAGAGCGCGGTTCAGGAGAATGCGGGGCAACAGCTGGGAGGAAAGGATCACGCAGAAGCTTTTAAAATACTGCGAGATTTGAAAGGCCTATTCCAGCAATTGCGCCTGAGCGGTATGAACGATTATGAATACTCACAAGCGTCGCAAACCGTACTGAACCAGATTCAATTGAGTCCAACACTTATAAGCTCGGAATCCCTGCGTGGAATCATCATGAATGCGGTACGGTGAGGGATGGAAAACTAACCCGGCTGCTGGCCCTCTTCCCGTTGGCGCCGCCAGTTCTCGATCTCCTCTTCAAATCGCTCCTGAAGTTCCTGCTTGCGGGTTCGACGGCTGGGTTCTCGTTTTTCTTTCTTCACCTGACGGCTCGGCTTGTCGACATCGGTGCGGCGGGGCTCGAATTCGCGTTCGATGCTCTCGATAATACTCAGGTAACTATCGTAGCGCAGTTGGGGAATCTCCCCTTCTTCAACGGCTTTCTGGACCGCGCAGTCGGGTTCATGGACATGCGAACAGTCAGGCATTCGGCAACCCGGAGCGCGCTCCCAGATCTCGGGATAGAATTGCTGTACCTCGTACTTTTCGATGTCCCAGGGGTCCAGTTCGCGGACACCGGGTGTATCGGCGACGTATCCTCCGATATCCAGTTTTATCAAGCGGATACTGGAAGTGCAATGGGTTCCTTTCCACCCGATCGGGGCTGTTTTAAGGTTGAGACCCGGCTGGATCTTGTTGATGAGCGACGATTTTCCGACCCCGCTGTGTCCTGCAAGAACTGTGCTTTTGTCGCGAAGAAGATCTTTCAATTGTTCAATTCCTTCGCCGGTTTCCGCGCTGGTACAGACGACTTCGTAGTCGAGATCCCGATAAATCTGCACGATGTTCAGGTATTCAGAGGAGTTTTCGGCAAGATCGATTTTGTTGATACAGATAAGCGGGGTAAGGTCGCCGTAGAGGGCAGCTATTACGTAGCGATCTATTATACCGACGCCCAGTTCGGGTTCGCGGACTGAACTGACGATGAGGAGCTGGTCGACGTTTGCGATGATTACATGCCGGGTGCGCGGATCGCTGGGATGGGTGCGGCAGAGGCGCGTCTCCCTGTCAAAACGTTCTAATACCACACCTTCATTCTGCCCGGTTTTTTCGATACGCACGCGATCGCCCACTACCAGCGGGCTCCTCTCCTCTATATCGCTCTCCTTCAGGCGTCCGCGGGCGGCACATTCATAGAGTCCTTCTTGGGTATCGACAGTGCAACTGATGGAGGAGACTTCGAGAACTGTGCCTTCCAGTGCCATTATATTTTATCTCGCAACAAGATATGGGACTAAAGTTTTTCTTGTGATGCTGCCAGACGGGAAAAAAGCGAATCGAGGGCGAGCTTTTTGTTCGCGTTAAAATCGATTTCTTCCTGAGTTTTTAAAATCATTTCAGCGCATTCGAGGGCGCGGTCCACCGGGATTTTCTCCGCGGTTTTTCGAAGAACCTCGCGTTTCTCTTCGTTAAAAAGTTCGAGGTCCGGATTGAGCCCTATAGCGGCGAGATCGCGGTAAAAAACCGCGGCACATTCAAGAATTTCGCGGATGGCGGCACGTTGTTCGGCTGCCGAACGGCTAATCTCAGAGCTTTTGTCGAGAATTGCGTCAGCCAGCTGGAAATTTTTCTCCATCGAGAGAGCTGCAAGCGCTTCTACGAGTTTATCGTTGAATTCGGGAAGTTTGAACTCCTGCAGTCTTCGGGCCTGTCCGGGGCTTCCCCAGGTGCGGTGTGCAAGCCACCGTGCCACCTGCGGAGGGATTTCTTCCTGCTGAAGTTGCCTGGCGACATCCTCTGCTGGTAGTCCGGAAAGCCTGACTATCTGACACCGACTGACGATTGTCTCAGGGATGTCGCGGAGGCTGGTGGCGACGAGAATGAAGTAACTTTCCCCGGGTGGTTCCTCGAGGGTTTTCAAAAAACAGTTAGCAGCCGGGAGAGTAAATCGTTCGACATCTCGAATTACGAAGACACGTACGTCGGCCGTTACCGGTTTGACGGAGGATTCTTCCTGTATCCCGCGATATTCGGCATTTTTGCCGCCCCGTATGGCGTCGATCGGGACATATTGTTTTCCTTCCGGTACGCCGACTTCGAAATAATCGGGGTTGTTGCCCGAGTTGAATCGCCGGCAGCTTTCACATTTGCCGCATGATTCAAGAGAGTTTTGCTGACACAGCAGGGTGGCAGCCAGTTCTCTGGCGAGTTGCAGACGTCCAACACCGCCTGGCCCTACCAGAAGTATGGCGTGAGATACGGTTCCGGTCTTCAGATGTGCCTGCAGAAGGGAACGGGCGCGTTCATGGCCGGTCAGGTCGTTCAAACTCACGCCCTATTCCCCCTCAACTTTCGATGATTGCCATCGGGTCGCCGACTCCTACGGTATCCCCTTCTTCCACGAGGATCTCCTTGATTGTTCCGCCCGCAGGCGAAGGGACCGTAAAAGCTGCTTTGTCGGTAACCATTTCCACGAGATCAGCACCCTCTTCTATCTGTTCCCCTTCTGTTATGTACCAAAAAGAAATTTCCGCTTCGTCCGGCGCGTCATCCCCGAGTTCGGGGAGTCTTACTTTCTCTTCCATTGTTTTGACCTTTCAGCAAGTTTCAGTCGCCCTGACCAATTTCGTTCACATTTTCTTGGAGCTTGGCCGCCATGCGTCCGGCATTATAGCTACTTCTCACAAAAGGTCCACTTGCCACGACCCAAAAACCCATTTCGAGAGCTGTCTGACGCAGATTTTCGAACGTTTTGGGCGGGACAAAGTCGACGATGGGATGGTGTTTTTCTGACGGTGCGAGGTACTGCCCCAGGGTCAGAGCCCGGCAGCCGGCATCCCGCAGATCCCGGAAGACCATCTGAAGCTCTTCAATCGTTTCGCCGAGCCCAAGCATCAATCCACTTTTTGCGGCGAGACCGGCTTTGGCGGCTCGTTCCAGAACGCCGAGAGAGCGACGATAATTCGCCTGAGGACGCGCCTCCGGATAAAGGCGGGGGACCGTCTCGACGTTGTGGTTATAGACATCGGGTTTTTCGGCGATGACCCTATCAATTGCATCCTGTTGCCCCAGAAAATCGGGCGTGAGGACTTCTATCGTTGCATCACATCTTTCCCGCACGGCACAGATCGTCCTGGCAAATTGTCCGCTGCCCCCGTCAGGCAAATCGTCCCGTGTTACACTGGTCACAACCACATGGTCGAGCCCCAGCTGTTGGCTGGCTTCGGCAACTCGTCGCGGTTCATCCGGATCGACCGAAGAGGTGTTTCCGTGGCGAACGGCGCAGAATCGGCAGTTTCGAGAACAGATATCTCCGAGGATCATGAATGTTGCGGTGCCGCCTGCGAAACATTCACAGATATTAGGACAATGAGCTTCCTGGCAGACAGTTTTGAGCTCAAGTTTTTTGAGAGTATTTCGGACCTGCGTCATCTCTTCCTGGGGGGGGAGCCTTTTGTGCAACCAGGGCGGAAATTTGTGCGTTTTAAGGCTCATCGTGCGCCCACCTCATGAGTTTTTGTCTCTACAGACGGAGCAAAGCCAAAATAATCCCGGAAATGTGCCTCTGCCCGGCGGACAACATACTCAAAAGAAACGTCCTTATCCGTGAGTTGGGCCATCGAAACCATGGGGATCTCCCGCAGACCGCACGGATTGAGCAGGTCAAAAAAAGACATGTCGGGTGCGATGTTCAGAGCAATTCCATGGTACGTGCACCAGCGGCGCACCGCGATCCCTATGCTTGCCACTTTCCCGCGAGTAGTCCAGACTCCGGTATGCGGTGAACTCCCTGTTGCTTGGATATCGAACTCTCCCAGCAGAGCTATAAGCCAGTTTTGCAGATCTTTCAGATAACGATGGAGATCTTTTGATCGATGGTGAAGATCGATGATGGGGTATGCTACCAGCTGACCGGGGCCGTGGAAAGTTACCTTGCCACCTCGATTGGTTTGGACAACCTTGACGCCTTTTTCTGACAGGACAGCGGAAGTGGCTGTTACATCGGACGGGTCCCCCGTACGGCCAATGGTAATGGTGGGTGTATGTTCAAGCAGAAGCAGGAAATTTTCTTTTCCTTCGGATTCAATGCATCGTTTGAGAAGTTCATTTTGTAGCTCAAAAGCCCGCTCGTATTCCATTTGCTGCGGCCCGATAGTCTGCAATGAGTTTGTCTTCGGAATCATTTCAGCCGCTCCAATGGATCGGAAGACCGATAATTCCTTCGGCCGTTTCTTTGAGTGCTTCGGGCATCGAGGGGTGGGCGTGGATCATTTCGGCCAATTCGTCGGCGGTCGCTTCCAATTGCATGGCCAGAGCACCCTCCGCAATGAGATTGCTGGCTTCCGAACAGACGATATGGACGCCGAGGATCTCTTTGGTGTCTGCGTCCGCTATGATTTTAGTAAACCCATCAAGCTCGGCATCGACGTGGGCTTTACCAAGTGCGCGCATCGGGAATTTTTTAGTGATGACATCTAGCCCCTGTTTTTCGGCGTCTTCCTCGTTCAAGCCGACCGTTCCCACTTCAGGGTGTGTAAACGCGATAGCAGGGACAACACGGTAGTCCACCGTTGCTGAAAGAGTTCCCGTGGCGTGAGCCGCGGCGACGGTACCTTCGTAGCTTGCAACGTGAGCCAGAAGCGTTCCTCCGTTGACATCACCAATGGCATAAATGTGAGGGACGGAGGTTTGCAGGTGTTCGTTGACTTTTATAGCGCCTTTTTGGTCCAGTTCTACACCGATCTCTTGCAGGCCGATACCTTCGGCGAACGGACGGCGCCCCACGCAGATGAGCGCTTTCTCGGCTTCGACCGTCTTGCCGTTCGAAAGTGTGGCTTTAATGCCCGATTTAGTTGTCTCAATGCCCTCCATCTTCGTGCCAGTGTAGATATCGGCCCCTCTTTTCTTAAGAAATTTATAGACTTCCCGGGCGCAGTCGGGGTCCATGAGTGACAATATTCTGTCAAGCATCTCGACGATTGTAACATCGACACCGAGCGTGGTGAATGCGGCGGAGAATTCACAACCGATGTAGCCGCCACCGACCACGAGCAGGGAATCCGGGAGTTCATCGAGGTGAACGGCCGTGGAGCTATCAATGATTTTTTCCCCTTCAAATGGGGCTTGAGGTAATTCCACGGGTTGCGAACCAGTGGCCACCATGATCTTTGCAGCCGTAATCTCGGTTTCTTCGTCGGAACCTGAAATTGCAAGGGTATGGCTATCACTAAAGCTGGCGTCACCCCGGAGAAGTTCGACTCCTTTTGATTGCACGAGTTGTTGGACTCCTTGCCGCAGTGTTTCGACTACTCCGTCACGATGTTCGGCTGCACGTGCAAAATCCAATTTCAGATCATTTACTTCCAGCCCAAGTTCCACGGCCCTTTCAACTTCAAGCATAACGCGCGCGGTATGGATAAGAGCTTTTGTAGGTATACAACCGACATTTCCGCACACGCCTCCGAGGAAATGCTTCTCAATGAGAGCTACATTCGCCCCCAGTTGCGAGGCACGAATAGCAGCTACGTATCCGGCAGGACCGCCGCCGATAACGACAATATCGAAATCATAGGAGTTTTTCATTTTGGAACCCATTAGAAAGTAGTTTCCTGACCTGACAAGCCAGGGTATGTACCAATAATAGATGCAGGAGAAATCCTTTGCAAGCAATGTGACACGGATTACAGCAGGATGGAGAAGGCCCGGTGCAAAAGGCCCGCTTCTCGGCCCTTTGGTTCCATTCTGAACGGGATTTGGCCAATAACCGTCTTGGTTCTCCTTTTTTGGTGGTGTTTTCTTATATTCTCGCTGGCATTGAGTTCGGTGTGACCGTATAATTTGAAACTCGGATAATTTTCCAATCGGAACGCTCCAGGGAGGGGAGAAACTCGCGATGATAGACCGCATGATGCTTTTCACTGGTCGCGCTTCATATTACCTCGGGAGCAAGATTGTCAACGTCCTTCGCCAATTCCCGGGGATGCAGGGGGTTCAACTCTATGAACCCAAGGTGCTGTCATTTGCGAATGAAAATCTCAAAGTCAAAATACAGCACAGCGTCCGTGGGGCGGATGTATTTGTTATTCAGACAGCCGCCTCGTCCTGGCACGGACCAATGGGGGTTAACCCGGAGAAAATGGATCCGGAAGATGCGTCAGATCTGAGCCTGTCCGAAAACCTGATGGAGCTGTTGATTATGGTTAATGCCCTTCAGGGGGCATCGGCCGGGCGCATCACTGTGGTCACGCCGTATTATCCTTACGTTCGTAGCGACAAGAAGGACGAGCCCCGTATCAGTATTACGGCGCGGCTGATGGGACAGCTTTTCAGGCAGGCCGGTGCGGACCGCGTCCTGACCACCAACCTTCACGCTTTGCAGATCCAGGGTTTTGTGCCAATGCCCTGCGATCAGCTTGATGCGAACCCGCTGATTGCGGATTATTTTCAGCGTAAACACGATTTAGAGAACTTCGGAGTTCTGGCTACGGATGCCGGGGGCGTCAAGTGGGCCACTAAGTACGCCGAAATACTGAATTCGCCACTCGCCGTGTGTGATAAGCGACGCTGGGCTGACAACGAAAGTCCGGAGATCCGGAATGTAATCGGGATCGATGCGATTCGGAACAGGCGGATTGCGATTTTTGACGACGAGATTCTCACCGGGGGCACCATGACCAAAGCAATTACTGCTCTCAAAGAACGCTTTGATCTGCCCGTTTCTTTTGTCTCTTGTGTCCACGGTGTTCTGGCAGGGGGCGCAATTGACAGCATCTTTGAGGCGGGGGTTGAGAAAATCGTCACGACCGATACGCTGCCCGTGCCTGAAGACCGGGACCGGCTGGAAGTCGTGAGTGTCGCCCCTCTCATAGCGGCGGCGATCCGGAATATCCATACAAGCGAATCGGTGACCCAGATATTCGACCAGCCAAATTTCCTGTTCGGGGGTTCCCAGGGCGAACTCTGGCAGTAGAGAGTTTGGGACGAGCTGAGAAAACTCGGAGAAACTCCTATGAGTACAGCAAATCCGATACGAGATGAGATTGTTTCCTGGCTTGAGAAAAGGCTGCCCATTGATCCGGGCGAGATCGACGGAATCCTTGAGATCCCGCCGGATCCGGAAATGGGTGATTTTGCGCTGCCGTGTTTCCCTCTTGCTCGGGAATTGCGAAAAAATCCCGCCGAAATAGCCGGCGAACTCGCTGAGGAATTCGAGCCGTCCGAATCAATTTGCGAAGCGCGTGCCAGCGGCCCGTATCTGAATTTTCTTGTGAATCGACCCAAAATGATGGCACGATTACTCGGGCGTATTTACGAAAAGGGGACAGAATACGGGAAGAGCAGCGAAGGAAATGGCCAGAAGATAGTCATCGACTATTCCAGCCCCAATATCGCAAAACATCTCGGCGTCCACCACCTGCGATCGGCGATTATCGGCCGTGCCCTGTATGAAATTTTCCAGTCTCTGGGATACGAATGCATCGGTATCAACCATCTGGGGGATTGGGGGACAAGTTTTGGGAAACTCATTGTGGCTTACGAAAGATACGATGATCTCGATGCTGAAAGTGCCAGCGT
>JAGXLK010000390.1 GCA_018334735.1 Planctomycetota bacterium
AAGGAAAAAAAAATGGCTGATCTTCCTATCCGGTTGCATTCTCGGACTGGCCTCCTTTTGGGGCACACTTCATCTGGTGCAAAACATATTGCCCGGGACAAAACCACAGATTAGAGAAACAACCAATAGCTACCTTCTTGAACATCAAGAAGCAAAACATTTCGGCGAAACACAGCTGCCCGTCAGACAACATTTACTTTCACCAGATTTACGCTGGTGGTGGCGACAAACTCAACAACTGGGCACATGGATTGTGCTTCTCCTCTGGCCCATCGCCCAGCTTGGTAGCATTTACGATCACCTCCTGGTGAGAATTATCGTAAATGTGCCCGGCTGGTTTCTCACCATATGCGTATTATGCTACATGGGGAAAAAAATAAAAACAAAAGACTGGCTATGGTTAGGAATACTGTTTTACGTTGGGGTGCTTTTCCTTATTCACAGGCTGCGGGGACGTTACCTGGCGCCCTTCGCCCCGCTTTTGCTTTACGCCATCTGGAACAGTACCCGCGGGTTGGCCACCTCTATGGCAGAAAAAATCGAGGGAAAAAGTCCCCTCCAAAAACTCAGAGCCCTGCCTTATCTGCTGTTGGCAATCATTGCCGCCTCCAATCTTTTTGTTTATTCCGTTGCGGTCCGGGTACAGAGGTCCTCCGATTTCTACGCAACTTTCCGGGCTGGACAGTACAGGACGATCGTGAATGCCGCTCACTATATTTCAAAACAAACGCCGCCTGAAACACGCATCGCCGTCACCTGTCATGCACAGAATTTGAAAAAGCATTTCCAATACCTGGGGCCCCAGGGACCGGCCGGCTCCCTGGCTCTGCTCACAGGTCGCAAAGTGATAGCTATTCAGTCAATGTCGGGAGATAAAATTGAAGGCACCGATCAGATTCGCAAATGGGCCGAACAGACGAACTCCGATTACCTTTTGGTCCGCCTGCCGACTTCACCCTGGCGCCTGTGGCATTTTCGCATCCCGACTATCCAAAAATGGCTTACGGGGCGCAAAAAGATACCAGAAAACCCCTACTGGCTTTTCTACAAAATCGACAAAGGGCAAATAAGAGAATTAACCGTGCCTAATGTGCGGAACTATCCGACTCACGTTCCTTACGCAAGATGAAACCACTATTTTCACAAATACAGATCACATCGCAGACATGTGATACAGGTTTCCTGTTATCCTCCCGGAGGACCGTGGAAAAGCATTCCTCCAGCAGGTTGTTGGCTTTTATATTTGGCCCACCAAATTCACCACCTTCTGAAAACAGAAATAATGCGTCGCGTTACACCTATTGGCATTACGCATCTGTTGTTGCAGTTTTGATCGGTCTTGTCTTACGGCTCATCCACTATATCCGCAACTGCTCTCTATGGGTTGATGAGGCCAAACTTGCATTGAACTTGATTTGGGGAACGTTTCCTCGGTTGTTAAAACCACTGATCTACAATCAAGGAGCTCCTGTCGGTTTTCTGTGGCTCCAAAAGGCCGTCATAACAGTGCTGGGAAACTCGGAACTTGCGCTCCGGTTGGTCCCGTTTTTGGCAGGAATCGTCAGCTTATTCCTGCTGTGCAGGCTGGCGAGAAAACATTGCGAAGAGAAAGCCGGTTTTTTCGCCATTTCCTTGTTTGCAATTTTGCCGCCTCTGATTAACTATTCCGCTGAAGTCAAACAGTATTCTACGGACATTCTGCTAAGCATACTTGTGCTTCTATCTTACGAAAAATTAATTAAGGACCGCTTGCCTTTTGCATCCTGGATTTGCCCTGTTGGGCTGGGTTGCGTGGCTATTTTTTTCTCACATCCGGCGGTATTCGTGCTCGCAGGGATAGGAACGGCTGCCGCATTACATCACAGCAAAAGAAAAAACTGGCGTGCATTCGGAAAAACTTGCGTCGCCGGGGTAATCTGGTTGGCGTGCATGGGCATAAACTATTTTTTCTTCCTCAGAGCGCTCTCAAAAAACAAAGCATTACTCAACTTCTGGGAAGAAGGATTTCCCGTTTTAACACCTCTACCGAAGTTCGCAGATTGGGTTAGATCAAGTTTTACAGATATTTTTCAGCGCACCATGGACCTTGATATAGCCTTCGCAAGCGCACTCGTATTTCTGGTCGGAATCTGGCAAGGTATTAAAACAAGCCAAAAATCTCGGTCCGCCGCCCTGCTTCTGCCATGCTTCTTCTGCCTGCTTGCCGCTTTCATGCATTACTATCCTTTTAAAGGCCACCTTATTCTCTTTCTTATCCCATCGGTCGTATTATTTATGGGTAAAGGACTGGCTACAATGCTCCCAGGTCGCGACAAGAAATTCCTTACATCTTTGGGAATCGCGGCTTTGTGTCTTGTTTTTGGAGGCGCCATCGGAACTATGCTGGATGACGGAATAGATGGAGCTCAGGACGAGATGTTAAAACCTGTATTTCGTCACGTAGCCAACAAGGACAGAGCGGAAGACATTTTGTATTTATTCCCATACTGTTCTCCACAGTTTCGATACTATCGAAAGGTTTATAATTTTGGCTTCCAGGCAGAAGTGGCTATGCCCCGGAAAGGGGACGCTCACGTTAAATCTATGAGAAAACATCTGAGTAAAAACAAGCGCGTTTGGTTGGCTTACCCTGAAGACCCGGAGGATGTAAGCGGGGTTGCGGAACGCTGTTGTAAACAGCTCGGGAATATAGAGCAACATTTCAAAGTGGGAGAAAGTGGAGTATATCTAATTGTACCTGAGCCAAATTGACGACAGTCATTTATGACCAGGACTACAAGAAAAAAACACAACGTTGACGGAATTCACCTGTGTCAGAGAGGAGCCTATTCAAAAAATCGAGATCCCGCAATACATCGAAACGCATCTTGAAAAAGCAAATTCGCTACGGACAGTTTTTTCCCAAAGTTCTGCACGCCATTTTTTTACCAGGCTGTAGCGGTTAGGCTAAATGTGCAAAGCGCAAGTACATATCTTTCAAACTCTTGCATAAACCAGACATCGCACCTGGCTAAGGCGTTGCGCAAAAGTTTTCCGCGGTTCTAACCCGCTTTTCTCAAGCCGCGCCAGCGCTCCAGCTGCGCGGAAGCCCAACGCAGGACGAGGACCGCACCACAGTGAAGCGAGGAGCACCCGCAGCCAGCGGAGCGACGCGTTCACTTACCCTGTGCCCTTGCGGGGTGATGGGACGCAGAAAATTGAGTGGCGATCCGCCGCTGAGAGCGCTTGAAAGATTCGGGGAAGAACTATTCACCCCTGTAGCGCAACAGTTTTAATCATCCCCGTCACATCGATCGTTTCTGATAAAAGTTTATTTCGTCGCTTACGCCAGCAGACACAACTGTTTTTTCGAAGGATCTCGACTCCTTTCTGAATCGCTTCCCATTCCTGCTCGGGGCGAAAATTGCTTACGAGGCCGTAGCGTCGTTCTTGTTCGTCCGTATATCCCGCCCTACCAGATCGACAAAAACGGCCGGCACACCTAAGACAGCGCCCTCTGAAGACATTGTGCCGCTTTCTCCAAATATGAGCGCCGCGTAGGACATCAAATCGTGCATCCTGGATACCTCCAGGTCAAGCCGATAATATTCTAAAGATTCTGGTAACGGGCCCTCGCAAGAGACGAAAACTGGACCAAATTCACTAAGTCTCTTGACTGCCAAAAGCTTACCTTCGGCCGAAAAACCATGCCGACAGATATCATGAGCGGCCGTCCAACTTACAAACCGAACGACAGAAAAAACATCTCCTTCTTTGAGTCCGACTTTGTCAAGCACACCGGGATCCGGAGTGAAATAATCCGGGTGCAAATAAGCGAGCTCATGATAACCGGGATAACGCTTGTGTCGCCACCGAATAGGTCTGGCGTAACACCGGGGCACATGGACGCAGCTGGCGAAAGGATACGCCAGCATATTGGAAAGAATAGCTTCCTCGGTATTGTAAAATACCTGGGTAGGTGTGCCCGTTACGTAGCCTACGAGGCCCACGCAGGTCCCCGCCACCGCCATTATGCGGT
>JAGXLK010000008.1 GCA_018334735.1 Planctomycetota bacterium
AAACCAAGATCTAACCCGGAGCTTGCGCGCCACATAATTTCCAAACCCCGAAGGGGTGGCGCAGAAGGTCCAGCGCCGAACGCAGCACCGCTTTCATTTTCTTCGGAAATCAAATAACATCATCAAATCTATTTGTCGAGGTGAAAACCATGGATCGCATATCCAAAACCATCAGACGTCTGAGTTTTGTCGTTATGCTCGCCTTCACCGCTACCGCCTTTGCCGGGGTGCCGGCCGAGAAAGTCCCTGCTTTCAAAATCAGATTCAAACCTCAGGCCGTTGGCGATAAGACGGCTGAGAAATATACTCTGAGCCCGGGGAGATCGAAGAAAAAAACCTCTACTGGAAACGGCCAATGGAGCGACTGGCTCAAAATCGAGAAGAGAGAGATACTCGAACAGCTTAAACGCTATCCCAACAGCTACTCGAGGGGCTGGCCGGTGCGCATGATGTTCTCTCTGCGTCCCGTCCCGGAACGACTCCAAGTAAACATCGAAGCCCAAATCGGCGAAAAGACGCACTCTTCGAAAGCTGAGCTTATCGGTCACCGGCTCGGACTCGCCATTTGGCGAAACAGCGATGGCAAGCCGCACGTAGCCACCCTCAGCTCCTACAACCGCGATCGCTACTGGTCAGTCCTTGACAAACTCAATTTGAAAGGTCCCATACCCAAAAAAATCGCACTTTGCGACCGGTTCATAACCGGCGACGATGATCTGATCGCCGTCCGCGAAGGTTTTGCAGGGCTCAAAAAACTGGGGATGAACGTGCTGATGGTGGGTCCCAGAAAACGCTACCGTGAACTCGCTCGCGAAACAGGTTTCGACAGGTTCACCTGGGCCGTCTATGCCCCTCCAGGATACGCGTTCGACTTCGGAGGGCCGAAAACAAATACCCTGGCCATCAGAAAATGGGCCAGAAAATTGAGCCGCCAACACGCCCGCACGGGATTTGCCCCCCGCGATTTCGACATGTACATCATCTCCGACGAACCGGGGTTCTACTACCCGTCGACTTACGCAAAAGTTAACAACAACCCGCGTCTCCTGGCCCGGTTCCACGGTTACCTGCGTGATCGCGGGCTCAGTCCTGCCGATTTTGGAGCCGATTCCTGGGACCAGATTAAAGCCATCGGTCGCACTCAGGCGGAATCCCTGCCGGAGCGAAAACTTTTCTACTGGTCGCAACGTTTCTTCCCGCATGAATCCGCGCGACATTTGGCAAAATGCAATCGCGCCATGAAACTGGCCTTCCACGACGATTTGCCTTCCGTTGTCAACTGGAACTTTTTCTCGGGACGATGTTATTTCCCCGGTCCCTTCGGCAATAATCCCGACAAGGACAGTCCCGACGCTGCTATGGCCGGCCATGATTGGTTCGAGTTCTGCCGGCTGGGTGGTACCGACTGCCCCTGGACGGAAGACTGGTTCGGCGACGAACGTGCTTTCCAGTGGTCCTACTACAGCGAAAAGCTCTACTCCGCCTCCACCACCGGAGAATTCGGCGGCTACGTCGTACCTCGGGTAGCCGGACAGATGGAAGACGGCGTCGTCTACAAAATTATGTCACTGATAGGTCATGGCGCGCGGAGAATCAAATTCTTCACGTTCGGACCGGAATATAACTTTCCGGGGAATTGCTATTCGCAAAACACGCGCGTCTTTTCTGGATTGGCCCGGGCAGCTCGTCTGATCGGCCGCGGCGAAGAATTACTGCACGCAGGAAGGCCCCTGCCACGCCGTGTCGGTCTGCTGCATCATCTCAGTTCGGAGATGTGGGATCAGTTCGACGCCGAAAAACCCGACGGTATCGTCGACGCCACAAACACCCACATGAACGCTCGGTGCTCGGAATATACGGCGGAGCTATTCGACATCTACCTCGCCCTTATGCACAGCCAGATACCCGTTGAATTTATCAGCGAAGAGCAATTGAGCTGGGGATCGATCGACCATCTGAAAGTCCTCTACGTAATCGAGCCAAATGTTCCTATTGAAGCTCAAAAACAACTGAGCGAATGGGTCAAACGTGGTGGCACCCTGGTCACGACCTCCGCCGCAGCATCCGCCGACCGCTATAATCAGAGCACCGACGTGCTGGGTGGAATTCGGGGGGTGATTGAAACTTCCCGCAAACGACTCATCCTCCAATCCCTGAATTCGGTTAAAAAGACGGGCATGATCGAAGGCAATCTCAATGTCTACGGCCCTCGCAGCAAAATTCAGACCCGGGGAGCGAAAACTCTCGCCAGCTTTGATGACGGCACTCCCGCGTTAACGGTGAACACGATCGCCCGAGGGAAAGCTTTTCACTACAGCTTTCTGCCCGGACTCTCGTATCGCAGAAGCGCCCGTGCGGGCCGCGGAAAATTCCTGTCCGGATTTTCCACGCCGGCCCGCGACATTATTACTTTGCCCGTTCGAAAGACCGGAGTGGAAAAACCGGTCCTGGCCAACTACAAAATGATCGAAACGCCCGTCCTTGCTTCCGAAAAAGGGCTCGCAGTGACGCTCCTGAATTGGACGAACAACCCGGCAAAACAACTACAACTTCGCATACGCGTTACGCAGCCCGTCAGCAAAGTGGAAAGCGCCGTGCGGGGAAAAATCAGTTTCAGTCGTGAAAACGGGGGCCTTATCAGGCTGGAAATACCCCTTAAAACAGTGGATGTGTTGTCGGTCCATTACCGGTAAATGGCATCCGGGGATTCCCCGGCTTCCGGGGACGGGATAGGAGGCGTGTGGATCCCAGGAGAGCCGCAACATAAACCGGCTTCCTTGCACAATTCTGGTGTCCTTGGCCCCGGATCCCGTCCCGCCTGCGTGAGACACGAACGGACTGGACTTCAGCCGGAGGCTGGAGTTCAGAACGCGGTTCGGCGGCTGACCCCCAAACTTTGGCCCTCACAACCAATCCGGGTCTATGACCCGGTCCACAGGCTGGAGAGCCTGTGCTACATGCGTTTCTTAGCCCGGACATCCCAAGGATTTAAGGTAGCCTGAAATGCCGTGCAAAATCTGTCTGCACTGCCGTTTATATTAATTGTTCTTTTAGGTTCAAGAGAAATGCGGGTTAATCCATCGGCAGGTTTAGCCGACGACTGAAAGACTGGCCCTCGACCACCACAACGACCTCTCCTGCTGGATCGCAACGTTCGACCGAAGCGGAAACCGTCTCCCCTTCCGACCCGAAACTCCACACCACCACAAACACCAGTTCCCTCCCCTCCGCACGTAATATCACCGCGGAACGTGGGCGGGAAGATCCGAGCTCGCCGTGAACCTTCTCATCCGACGGCTCCGGATCATCCGCGACAATAAGCAGAGCATTCTCCGGCGAGAGAACCGAAAGAAACGCTGCATCCTCACCCTCTCCCCAACGGAACCGCGGAATCATCCCTGAGCCCGTCCACTTCATGGTGTTTTCAAGATGCTGGTAGCCCCTTTCATCGCCCAGATCAATTGGTTCCGAGGGCGCAACGTCGGGCGCTTCACCCACGCAATGGACGGCCCAATCGTAACAGTGTTCCTCCTCCGAAAGTACCCGATACACATCCAGCACGTAGTCCCGTTCCAGGGCCACAGTTCGATCCAAAAGCACGCCGGGGTAGACCTTTTCGTTGGATGCCCGCACGATTCTGGTCGGTCCATCCGGCAAAAACGCTTCCAGGTGCCCGTCGCTGGTTCGCCCCCGTTCCTCGTCCCGCCACCACAGGGATTCCTCGTCGCCACGCTCGTAGGGGAACATCGGCCTTCCATCGACGGTGACCGTGTTATGAGCGATGGTCGTCCTCTGCCAGGTCAGGTGCATCGGATCCGAATACCCTTCGGTCCGTGGAGTATCCGTCACACGTCGTCGCCCGGAGTGGAGATCCAGATGCAGCGCCGCCGGGCTCTGATGCCCGGCGATATGGGGTCCCCAGAACAGGAACGCCGCCGGCACGGCTTCATCCGGCGCCCCCCGCAGAACCGCCTGTCCCGACACCGGATAAAACGAACAGCCATTCCGAAGACGTCCGCTCACGGAAATCGTTCGGTCGTCCGCCATCGAGAACTCCCCTTCCGGATACGTCACGCGTTTCAAGCGGACAAAATCCGCCACCCCGTGCGATGCCGAGAGGGACATGGGGAGATCCGGCATGTCGCGGGCCCCATAGTCGCGATCGGTCTTATTGATCAGCCAGGCGTATTTCGGGTCCTGGTAGGCTTCCCAGGCCAGTTCGTAGACAATACCCCACACATACGCCCCCCGTATATTGGCGACTCCGGAGTCGTGGAGCATCGTGAAATCGCCTCCGGGAAACATCATGTAAAACGGCGCGTTGAAAGCTGCTTTCAGACACTTCGTCTCTCCCTCAGGCCCATAAGCCCTATGGAGGTCTTTCCCGTCCGAAACCATCTGTGCCGGGATTTCCGCATGCCAAAGGTCGACCCCCAGGAGTTCCATCTGCCGCGCCACCTCGGTTAATCCCATCAAAGTGTAGAAATGGTACCCGAGAGTTCTTTCCCACTGTAGTCCGTCGGATAATATGTCGTGTCTCAAGTGATGAATCAGCCCGTAGCGGAATCGATCGCCTGCCATGTAGCCGTAGAGAGCATCGTGGATGAACTGCATATCACCGATCGCAGCCCCGACGATGAGCTGGCCGACATCGAGCCATGTGTTGTGATTCCCGCAGCTGACGTGTCCGTGCGCGTTGGCCGTCTCCCGGGTAGCCGCCAACATCTTCCCGAACAATTCATCGTCTTCTTCGTCCAGTCCTTCGGTGGCCAGCAGATCGCATGTCCACGCGAGCTTGGAACTGAAACCACACTCGGAAAGCCCGTATTTCATGAGCCGTCCGCCTGTGTCCCGAACGGGCGTCTTGAGATAAAGCTCGGCAATGCGCCGGAAAACCGGGAGAGCCTGTTCACGATACTCGTTTTCTCCGGTGAGTGTCGCCGCCAGCGCGAGATGCAATGCACGCCGTGCCGCGTTTGAACAGAGAGAAGGTTCCGCGCCGGAATCGGTATCTTCCGGCAGTTCCAGCGGTTCCGATATCGCTTCCAGAAGACGCTCAAGGCCACGCTTCGCCCACCCGTTTTCCTGGATTAACTGCTTGATGCGGTCGATCTCTTCTCCGGATGCCAGACATCGCGGGCGGGAGGGAAATCGCTCCGGCATCAACCCAAAGGGGTCATAGGAGACGTTTTGCAGACGATTCAACCCGACGATCTCGGGGTTCGTTGCACCTTCATGTGTCATGTTTTTCGGTCCTTAGTAGTCCGGTTCTTAAATACGGCAGGATCTGAGGTCTTACGGCAATTCGGTGTTCCGGGGAAAAAATATTTTCCCGCTAAAAAAGCTCTGAAATCGTTTCAACAATTTCTTCGGCCAGTCGTCTTCCACCTTCCGGGCCAACAGGGTTGCTGGCCGGGATCGAACCGTACCCGCCCCCCGCCACAGACCGTTTGCTCGGCACGTACGTTCCCCGGCCGGTGAGCTGCACAAGGAACGTTTGAAGGGCTTTGCTACGCGCTTTGATATAAACCCCGAAATCAAGATAATACTCGAATGGAACCGTTCCGAATGCAGCATCACCCAGGCGCAATACGTGCGACTCAATGGGGAAAGTCTCCCCTTCCTGCTGCGCCTCGAACCGTTCGACCACGCCGCGGAACCAGTTCATACGTCGGTAGGCGCGCGTCACCGTCCGATACCATCGCGGCTCGTTCTTCAAAGACGGATCAGCCTCTAGCTTTTGTTTCTCCGACTCGTATTGCTCGCGCAGTCGCTCGGCTTCTTCCTCCGCCGTATCACGATCATCCTCCGTCAAATTCGTCATCGGCAGGCCAAATTCCAGCACTTCATGTTTCAGAACGGGTTCGTCTTCATACTGTGTTCCGATGCACTCAAGCGTATTCTCCACCGCATGGGTAATCCGTTCAGCGATGGCTTCGCGTTCGGTCTGCCCCTTCAAATCGAGCATCCGCCGGGCAGACCTCTCTCCGTAGAGTAAATGCGGCGACTGGTCCCCCGCCGCACTGCACTGCGGGAGAATGAAAAGTTCATCGTCGAGACGATCCCGTATCTCCTTGCGCGTTTCGCACCAGTAGTCGGCACTCAAAACAAACTTGTGCTCACTGACCTGCGCCGGACAGGGCACATTGACGATCAGACCGGTCAGTTCCCCGTCGGAGTTCTTAGTAGCGAGCACGCCAACGCTATGGTCTTCGTAACCCTCAATATGAGAAAATTTGGGCGTGTCGGTGTTGCCGTACATCGTCGATTTGCCCTCTACGTCGACCCATCGCCGATTGCGGCCGACCACAGCATAATCCTGTCCAAAAGCAATCGAACCGGGCATGCGGGACTCCCACGCCTGGGCAACGGTTCGTGCAATCCGCTCGACCGCGAATTCAATGTATTCCTCCACAGGCATAACGTCCAGATCGACTCCTGTGCCTCTGGAACTGTGCCCCGCCCCGGTTTCCGGCACACGTATTTCGGGTCCCGTATGGGTGTGCGTACCCGAAATAAAAACTTTCATCGGGTCCACTCCCGGGCATGATTTCGCCAGGCGGGAACGCACCGCCTCACGCAGGTGATCCGGGATACCCACCAGATCGCAGCTGACCAAAATCGCACGGTCGGTCTCGGTTTCAATTGCCAGGGAGGTTGTTGTGATAGGATCCGCGACCCCCTCCGATACGCGCGCGTGGAACTGTCCTGCTATAAGAACAGGCTGTTCAGGCGTCAGATCGCCCTCAGACCATCCGATTTGTATTTCCGCCACGGTAATATCTCCAATAAAAAGCTTTGCCGAATGGGCTTTCTCCTTTCAAACACGAAAAAAAAGGAGAAGGTCTTCCCAAAGATATTACCGTGCTCTTTGCCCGGCTTCAAAGTTTTCGGCAACTTCTACCAAATCTACCGTTGACAAATGAATCGCGAGACGACATACAATGGGGGTTACGAACACAGGACTTCGTTTTGAAAAAACCGTTTCTAAAATTACGCAGAAGACAGCAAGACCGGGACGAACTTCCGTTGTGAAAGGAGAAGGTTATGATCGATGCAGGACTGGCTGTCTGGGCACACAGCGTCTATCAGTTTGGCGATGCCGATGAGATTGCGCGTCACGCCGATCGCCTTGCTCAGGGTGGATTCGACATTCTGATTCCATCAGTGAAAAACCCTCCGGGCTCGGTGGATTTCTTCACGGATGTCGGCAACGTTAACGAAAAATATCCGGACTGGGACCCACTCCGGGTTATTATTGATGAATGTAACGCCCGGGGAGTGAAGGTGCATCCATGGTTTTGCATTTTCCCCGAAGGAGAGGAATCCCGTCTCCTGAACGAACATCCCGAGTGCGAAGCCCAATTTGAAAGCCGCTTCCCCTGGGCCTGCGCCTGCAATCCAACGGTTCAGGATTACCTTTTTGAACTCTATCGCGATCTGGCCCAACGCTACAAACCGGCGGGGCTTCACCTTGATTACATCCGCACAGGTGGCAATTGCACCTGCGATTACTGCCAGAGTGCAATGCAGAAGAGGGATGTGGATATCACCGAGATCGAATACCGCGATCCCGATTTCCAGAAATGGGTCGAGTTCCGGATCTCCAACATCACGGGTCTTGTCGAGCGTGTGCATGATTACACCCGCGATCATGATCTGGAACTCTCGGCGGCCGTATTTGCCGACTATCCCCGCTGTAGCGAAAGCCAGGGACAGGACTGGGTCGATTGGACGCGGCAGGGGTTGGTGGATTATATCTTCCCCATGAATTACACAAATTCCCTGCGCATGGCAGAAGCTCGGGCTGTCTGCCACAAAACACTGGTGGGCAATCAGGTGCCGCTCTGGGAAGGCCTGGGTAAAGCCAGCAGCTGCTCAGCCCTCAGCACCGCCGACCTGGAACTGCAGGTGGATAAATGCCTCGATGCGGGCGCCAACGGTATCGTGTTGTTCTCTTATCCCGCGGTCACCGACGAGGATATCCAGATGCTCAATAGCATCTGAGCTCCATCCTGAAGCCCAGCCTCCCGTTCGCAAAAAAAATATCACGCCGAGAAAATTGGAGAGATGTTTCGTGTTATTCGATCACCACGAACCCTACGTAACCGACATTAAAAGCTACACCGGCCCTATGGATCGGGTCAGTCCCTATCACTATTACCAGTTCACATACTGGAACCTTCGTGGCTACTGGCGGAGAGTGCTGTATGACTGGACACGTCGCGAGCCATGTAATGCAACGGCCAGGATCGACCCACAGCGGGCTATTGCTGGCGTGCCGACGAGGCTGACGCTCACGGTCGAGGTCGGCGAGACGCCGATCTCACCCGGAGGACGTATCGCCGTCTATTGCCAGAAAGACTTCGGCGGGACTGCAAACGCAAATGTCGGGCGCCTATTCCAGGGACCGGACGGACAGGCGGGCTACGGTTCCCGCATCACGGCCTCGGCCTCCCCCTCTGATGTCGATCTCCGCGTGCGTGTGCACAGCACCGGCTCAGTCTTCACCTGCGCCGAGGTCTTTTTAGAATCGGGGGAACTGAAGGAAAAAGACACGCTTACTATCGTCTTCGGAGATGATCCGTGCAAACCTCAAATCGTCTGCGAAAAAGCCAAAACATTGCCTTTCCGCACTGCCATTGATTACGAAGGCAACAACGAGTTTCGTCCGATCGCCGACCCGCCGGCCATCGAGGTCGTCGGTAACCGGGCCGCCTACCTGCGCTGTTTCGCTCCCGCAACCCCCGAACCGGGAAAACCTGTGGCCGTCCGCGTTGTCGCCGCCGATCTGGAAAACCACAACCCCGCGTACCACCACCATGGCGAATTGAGCATTCGCACAATTGGAGGCGAAGATAGGCCCGATTACGTCGAGATGCCTGAAGACGCCCACGGATCCCTGCGAGTCGAAGATGTAGATGTGCCGCCCGAAGGGGTCAGCCGTATCCGAGTTATCGACGAAAAAAACGGACTGATGGGTGAAACCAATCCGATCTGTCCACAAATGGCACCGTCCGGACTTCAGGTTTATTTCGGTGAAATTCACAGTCACACCGAGATCTCCGACGGAACGGGCACGCCGGAGGATAATTATCGCTGGGGGCGAGACGTCGAAGGACTCGATTTCGCCGCGCTCGCCGACCATTTTGAAGACGGCCAGTCGTACAACTATACGCTCGAAGATAAATGGCAAATCACCCGCGAAGTTACGCGTCAATTCCACGATCCCGGCCGTTTCGTAACTCTACTGGGCTACGAAATCGGAACGCTCGAACAGCACAGGAACGTATATTTCCGCGATGACGAAGGACGCATGATCGTCGAAGGCCCCGATGGCGAAAGAGTGACCATGGACAACGTTTATCAGAAACTCGAAGGCACCGACTACATTCTGATTCCTCACGCTCCGAAGTTCCACGGAATCAATTGGAATCGCCCGCACCGGCCCGACCGCCAGCGGCTGGTAGAAATCTGCTCTCACTGGGGCATTTCTGAGAAAGGCGGAAGCGGACACCACAAATCCGTCCGACACGCGCTTGATATGGGCTATCAGTTCGGGTTTACCGGGGGAACCGACAACCATAATGCCGAACCGGGCAACCCTGATCTTGGAGGTATAACCGGCATTTTTGCCCGGGGATTGACGCGCGAGGCGGTGTTCGACGCGCTCATGGCCCGGCATACCTTTGCAACGAGCGGCCCCCGCATGGCGCTACGATTCGACTGTGGGAAAGCCATGATGGGAGATGAAATCGGATTGCCCGGTGGGACCCGGCCGCGGTTTACGGGCCGCGCTCTCACGTGCGATGTCATCGCGCGGCTGGAAATAATCCGTAACGGCAAGATCGTCCATACCGTCGGTGCCGACGATACCGACGACGTCGATTTTGATTGGCAAGACGAAAAAACCGTGAATGAGGTGGCGCTGCCGCGAAAACTCTCGGAAAAACCGATTGCCTATTATTATTTGCGTGTTACAACTGTCAACGGCGACTACGGCTGGTCCAGCCCAATCTGGATCAAACAACCATAGATAGGTGCTGGCAAACTCAAAGGTCACCTATCTCCTCAGGAACCTGTCTGTACTCCAGGTTTGGTTCAGGCTGGCGTAGGTCAACTGGAGGGTAAGGTATGAAGTATCTGTGACGTCCGATAGATCCGGCGCGGCAGCATCTTTGACCCAGATGACGGCCCCATCTGGATACAGTATGTTGTAACCCTCTGCGCGGTGGTTGGCGGCATCCCCGTAGATACCACCCGCTCCGCCGCTGCCTTTTACCCGCAGGTCTGCCAGAATCGGCCAGTTGGAATCCATCTTGTCCAGACGCCACGGATGTTCATGGGGATAGAAGTATGGCGTACCCTTGCTCCAGGGCTGAGAGGAATACCATGTCGTCGCAAGCAGGCCCTTATTGAATGCATAATTCGACGGGTTACCCCACCCACCGGGTACAGGTCCCCCGGTCTCCCAGTCAACAAACGTTTGACGATACGAAGCCGTTCCTCATCATTTTCCCCTTTGCTTTTTCATGCAAGCAAACGAATCCGTCACAACGCGATCTAACCGGCATAACCAATGTAAACTCACCCGCGGTCTCGTGCCGCTTCTTATGATAATTTCGTGTCATTATACGTACCTTTGATGTTACCGCACGGAATTGCCTGACGCAAAAAAAATACCATTCGACAAAAGACATGCCGGGGCGGCCCCATGAGGCGGGGGTTCGCTTTCGCTCAAGCAACCTTCGTGCCTGATGAGAGTTATTTTCTCATTCTCCCCGTCCCAGCTCCATCGTATGTAAACCTGGCTCGATGTCGCGGGTATCCGTCTCCCAACCCTCTGGCGGATCCAAAACGGCCGATGTCTCCGGCGGTACAGTGAGCTCAAGTTTCAGGGCTTCTTCCCCCATGGTCCACGCAATCGCCGCCGTGCCATACCGCGTCTCCAACCGGACCCCGGCATGCGAAAGACTGCCGCCCGGCCGGGGTCTGAAACGAATGCGCTTATACCCGGGTTCCGCAGGCTCCAACCCCGCTACGGTGCTCACCATCCAGTCGCACACCGCTCCGTAGGCATAGTGGTTGAACGAATTCATTCCGGGATCCTGAAATCCCTTTTCCGGAGTCCAGCCGTCCCACCGCTCCCAGATTGTCGTGGCACCGTTCTTAACCGGGAAAAGCCAGGAGGGAAATTCTTCCTGTTCGAGCAGTGCGTAGGCGATATCAAGCCGACCCGCCTCTTCCAGGGCATCGAGCAAATAAGAAGCGCCGACAAAACCGGTGCCGATCTTCATTCCGTTCCGCTCGATAAGGTTCACAATTTGCCCAATCGTTCCAGACCTCTGTTCGTCTGTGACCAGATCAAAATACAGTGCCAGCACGCATGCCGTCTGGGTACCGGCCGCCATCAATCCGTCCGGTGTCACGAAGCGCTCCCGAAACACCCGGGCCGTCTCGCGCTGCAGGTCGGTCCAACGCCGCACATCTTTTCCCTTCCCTAAAATACCTGCACATTCGGCCAGAATCCGGGCGTTATTCGCGTAGAATGCGGTCCCGATCAAATCTTTCGGCGTCCCGCCACTGGTCCTCCCGCTGCCATCGAGAGCCAGCCAGTCGCCGAAACCGCCCCAGGAATCCACATCCGGGTGACCTCGCACGCCATCCTTAACTTTGTTCGCCGCCAGATAGTCCATGTAGCCAACCATACAGTCGTAGTGTTCGGCGATAAAATCGATCTCCCCATAAGCCCTGTACATCTCCATTGGACAAATCATCGCGGCATCCGCCCAGGCCGGTCCCCCATCAGAAATCGACCCGAAGGAAGCCGTGAAAGGGATGTACGGAGGTATTGCGCCGTCCGAAGACTGTGCATCCCGCATATCACGCAGCCATTTGCGGAAGAAATCGGACACATCCATATTAAATGCCGCCGTGCGGATGAATACCTGAGCATCCCCGGTCCAGCCCAACCGCTCATCCCGCTGCGGGCAATCGGTCGGCACTTCGAGAAAATTCCCCTTCTGACCCCAGACGGTATTCTCATAGAGCTGATTCAGGAGGGAATGAGAACATTCGAATGTGCCGGTGCGAGGCAGATCCGAGTAAAGCGCAATCCCCTCCACCGATTCGATACTTCCGGGTTCCCGGGGAGGAGTCCAGGAGACTTCCACGTAGCGGAAACCGTGGAAAGTGAACCGCGGTTCCCACGTCTCGAGGCCATCCCCCTTGAGCGTGTAGTAATCCGTCGCCCGGGCGCTGCGTAGATTTTCCGTATAAATTTGCCCCGAGGAATCCAGCATCTCAGCATGGCGCAGGCGCACGGTCATGCCACGTTCGCCCTGCACCGTAATACGCACACGCCCGGAGATATTCTGTCCCAGGTCGTAGATAACCAGCCGGGCGTTGCCCTCCCTGGGATTGAGTTTTTTGGCAGTGATACACTCATGACGCCGCACAAACGGACCATACTGAGGTTCCACTACGATATCCCCGACATCCACCGGGCGGGCGTTTTGCCAATTCGAATCATCGAATCCGGGTGTATCCCAGCCCTCAAACTCCTTGCGTGCGTCGTACGACTCGCCCATGATAAGATCGTTCTGGAGAATGGGACCGGGAGCCGTCAGCCATCCTTCATCGCTGCCGATCTTGCCTATCTGACCTTCTTCTGTGGTCCACTCGATCTGCGCCAGCAATTTGGGGCGGTCGCCGTAGTACTGACGGTCGTTCTTAGCCACATGACCACAATACCATCCGTCACCCAGAATGACACCAATAACGTTTTCGCCTTCTTGAATCAGATCGGAGATATCCCAGCATTGATAACGCACTCGTTTATCGAAAACCGTCCAACCGGGCGTAAAAACGGTATCATGAGCGGTCTCCCCGTTGACCCTCGCTTCATAGAGGCCGAACGCCGTGATATAGAGGTGTACCTCCCTGGGTTTGCCGGACACAGTGAATTCGTGGCGGAAAAACGGCGCGGGCGCTCCCGTGCGCGGTCCACCGCACAGACTGGACTGAATCCACCGGGCAGTCCATTCAACATTCGTTCTATTCATTATTATCCTCGTCTCATGGAAGTATTCCGGTCCATTTACTTCGTGTACAACCACCAGTATTTGTCCCGGGCTTTCAACCTCGCCTCCCAGTTGGCAGGTTGCAGAATATCGGGATCGAGATTCTCCACATGCACGTCGTAAAACATGAAATTGCCCCTCTTGCCACCCCCATGACGTGCGGGAGCCAAACCTTTCTGGCGATACCCCATTTCCGATCGCGCCCCCATAACTGTAAATTTCCAGGCCTTAGGATAGGCCCAATCGGCCACCCACCAGTCGGTGGAGAGATCACCGTAACACACCTTCTCAGAAGGTCGCTTCAAATGCGAGAGCATCCTCACATGCTCTCCGTCGGGCGGATAACCTATTTCATCCACCCCGTCCGCCATACCATCCGGACGCAAGCCGCTCCATCGCGCGCCCTCTGCAACCACCATGTGGACGTTCGCACCATACGGAGAGACGACATGACTCCAGGGGCCGGTATGAGGGTGTCCCGTATACCAGAAGTATCCGTTATCACGATCAAATACCGTTTCGTCCAGCGACGCCGGACAATACATGATCGACCCCCTGCCCCCGCCGTAAACCTCATCGTCCGTCGGATCGTGATAACTGTTGATCTCAAAGCCGAGATACGGCGCAATCGGCCGCCTCCAAAGCCCGAAACCATCGCTCGACATTGGTCCTTTTGGCAGGTAGCCCCCCGAGTCGTTGGCATAATATTGCAGCGCAAGCCCCATCTGTCTCAATTGAGAGGTGCAGGTGGAGCTCATGGCCGCTTCCCGCGCCCGTTCCAACGCCGGCAGCAGCATTGCGGCCAGAATTGCGATGATCGCGATGACAACCAGCAGCTCTATTAGTGTAAAAGCCGACCTTTTTCCTGTTCGTTTTCCGCTCATCATCCACGCCATGATATAAAATAGATGCCAAAAAAGCGAATTTTTTGTTCCCGGAGACGGGATAGGGCGTGATCGCCGAGCGCGCCCTGCCGTTCTGCCTCACACAAAAACGGCCTACGGAAAACGGCAAATGAGGTAAAAAACAAAGTCCAAAGAGGGAGTATTTCCGGGAAGCGGACTGGTCTTCAGAACCGCTTTGGCAGTGCTGGAGTTCAGAACGCGGTGCGACTTACCGGATTCCCGCGCGTGTTGCGGCTTCCCGAAGCTTGCCCGCCTCAAGTCCAGTTTCGCCCGCCAGAGGCGGACTCAGCTGAACTCGAGTCTGCCTTCCCGCGAACAGAAAATACCCCGCCCTCGCAGCCGGGGGCCTCACGTTTTTGTGTCGGGTTCCCGAAACAACACAAAAAACCTAATAATCGCCAGGGCAAGCCACGGCGCATTTGACGGAGTGGGGTCAGCTCCTCTTCAACTCTATGAAATGCGCGCCGGGCGGAAGCGGATCGATAACAATATATTTCCCTTTTCGGTGGCAAACCTGTTTTACGCCGTCGATTTCCACCCGACTGACTTCGCCTTGCCCTGCCGGCAATTCGGCGCGCGCGGCCGTATTAACGGGTATGTGCACTTCCATCTTGAAAACGTCCTCCGAATTTTCCAGGCGTACATCAATCGGTCCCCGGATTGTCGGCACCCTGCACTCCGCCGAGGTCAGGTCGCCAGATTGTGGTTGAATCAGGACCTTACCAAAACCTGGTCTCAGGGGACGCACACCCATCAAGCGGCGGGGGATCAGATTGGCCGGCGCCGCTCCCCAGGGATGGTTCCAGTCCAGATTCTTCTTGTACTTCCAATCCCACCCCTCCCAGGTCATCGTCGCTCCCTCCTCCACCATATGCCCCCAGCTCCGGTCATCGGTAGACGTCAACAACTCAAGCGCGTAATCTTCCGCCCCTGTTCTGTAAAGAGCATCCAGGAGATGCTGCGCCCCATACACGCTGCATGCCATGCCCCGGGATCTGATGTGATCCAATACGCCCGGGATGCGATCTGCCGGGACCAGACCAAAGGCCAACGGAAAAAGATTCGCGTGCAGCGAGCCATGACCGCTTCCCTCACCGTCAATGTATCGGCCCGCTCCCCCATCAAAAAGTTTTTCATTGAAAGCCCTCTCAACAATACCGGCCCGGCGGCGGAAACAGTTCGCGTCTTCGAAACGCTCGGTGGCTTCCGCAAGACGCGACATCAGCACCAGCGCGCGGTAATGAAAAGC
>JAGXLK010000391.1 GCA_018334735.1 Planctomycetota bacterium
TCCCATGCCGAGGCCTGGTCATCCGCAAAAAGATAGACATCGAGGGGATGGTCACCGTACTTTTCTCGCACGCTCTGAAGAGCCCTTCGAATTGACGATGAGGTTTCCCCTGGCTCCAGAGCCTCGATCTGTGCGATAGCATCTTCCCGGGATTTCACCGTGGATTCTTCCACAACCCACTGGCCACGTCGAGAATTACTGTCCGAGTCGGAATGCCCCAGAAGTAACAGAGACCATTTCTCGCCACGGCCCCAACTTGCGACAAGATTTTTCATTGTTTCTTTGGCACGATCCCACCGCGTCGAGCCACTTTCTCCTGCCCGCATGCTGTACGAACCGTCTGCAATGACGACATGGTGACGCCCACTGCCTGAAATCCGTGCTCCGACGCTGCGGGAAAGGGGCCGGGCAAACGCGAATACGACCAGCAAACACACCAGAACTCGAATCGCAATTAAAATAATCTGATCAAGGTAAAGTTTCTTGCGCAGTCGTTCCAGCGCTCGTTCAAGAACGTAATTAGCCCCCCAGAACACCCGGAGCGACCGATATCGCATCAAATAATAGATGATAATCGGCGTCAAAGCAAAGGGTAGAGCCCAGAGTATTGATGGGTTGACAAACTTCATTGCTCACCAGAAAATTGGCCGGCCTTCTGCCATTTTTGGGCCGGTAGATCACTAAAGTTACCGACATCTCACCGGGAAAGTCCCGGCTCGTTATACCGTTATCCCACCCTCTCGCGGAACCTCAAATACTCCGACAGTGCAGTTTCCACGCTTTGATCAGTGCGAAAAGTTACAAAATGGGCTCCGTGCTTCTTCGCCCATCCACGCCAGCTTTTCGTCAGACTCTGATATTCTTCCCGGTAGATTTTCTTCAGAGGTATAGCATCGACGCGATGGCTGACGGAAGGGTCCTCAAGGTTTTCGAACTGAACCCATCGATTAAAAGGAAAATCTTCTTCGGTGGGATCACGAAGCTGAAACACAAGTGCCTCATGCCCTTGAGCCATCAAGCTTGCCAGCTGTTGCTGGGCCGGACCGGGATCAAACATCAAATCCGAGATTGCCACTACGAGCCCTTTTTTCTCGCCTCGTTCCAGAACTGTTCTGAGACACGCAGCAACATTATCGCGGTCAGCGGGATCACTCTTAACCAGTTCGCTGAGTATGACAACAAGTTGATCCCCTCTTGAACTTGGAGGCAACCACTTGGTGCCCTCCGAGCTGGTAAGTATAAGTCCCGCGGAGTCTTTTTCCCGCAGGACAAGATACGCGAGAGCAGCGGCCACTCGACAGGCATGGTCATATTTACTGGGCCCTTCATTTGTGGAACGAAGCATCGAAGCGCTCCGATCCATGACAAAACGCACGTTCAAAGCCGTGTCCTCGACGTAGCGTTTTATATAGTACCGATCGTGTCGTGCCGACGCTTTCCAATCCATGTGCTTCAACGGATCCCCGGACTGATATTCCTTGTGGTGGTCGAAATCAGTGCTGATACCAATTCGACGGCTGGTGTGAATTCCATGAAGCATGCCCTCGACTATTCGCCGGGCAAAAAGCTGAAGGCGTTCGAGGCTTTCCTTGGCTTCGGGAGACAGAATCTCCTCAAAAGAACGGGGTTCGCCGGTTGGAGAGTGAGAATTTTGGCTCACGGCAAGTCCTCTCAGGCTCTGACGGCTTCGCCGGGTTCGGGTACTTCTTCCAAAATATGCTCGACGATGTCATCGGAGGACAATCCTTCGGAGATCGCGGCATAGTTCACCAGAACCCGATGCCGCATAACCGGTTTCGCCACGGCCTGAATATCTTCCGTGGTAATATGGGGACGACCGTGGAAGAACGCCCGGGCCTTGGAACCGAACAGCAGATACTGGCACGCACGGGGCCCCGCTCCCCAGGACACCCATTTGTCCACATACGGCAGACAGTAATCTTTACCCACCCTCGTTGCCTGCACCAGCTTCAGCACGTAATCATAGAGATCATCGCGCACGAGGACATCGCGGATGACTTTCTGATAACGGAGGATATCTTCCCCTTCCATAATCTGCTCAGGTTGCGCACTATAATTTGTCGTTGTCCGCTTAAGAACCTCGATTTCCTCGTCGGTTTCGGGGTAATCCACCTTGATCAGATACATGAAACGGTCGAGCTGGGCTTCCGGAAGGTTATACGTCCCTTCCTGTTCGATCGGGTTCTGAGTGGCCAGCACAAAGAAGGGGAGGTTGAGCGAATACTTCGTATTGCCGACCGTCACCTGCTTCTCCTGCATCGCCTCCAGAAGCGCGGCCTGCGTCTTCGGCGGAGTCCGGTTAATCTCATCCGCCAGAATCATATTCGCAAAAAGCGGTCCTTCCACAAACTCAAAAACTCGCTTCCCGGTCTCGGGATCTTCCTGCAGAACTTCCGTGCCGGTGATATCCGACGGCATCAGGTCAGGGGTAAACTGTATACGCCGGAAGCTCACCCCCATGACCTCCGATATCGTCGTCACCAGCAATGTCTTAGCCAGACCAGGCACACCCATCAGGAGCGCGTGATTATGGCAGAAAATGCACTGGAGAGTTTGATTGACGAGCTGTTCCTGACCCACGATCACCTTGTGGATTTCGTGCTTGACAGCATCGATCAAATCCGAAAATTCGTCGGCAACAGACGGTTCAATTTTTGTTTCCATCCACTAACCTCACTTACGATCAAAAAAGCTTTCCGCAACACGTCAAAACCGCGGCAACCGGTTCTAATCCTTTTTGTATTTATCTTTGAAAACACCCTCGGGCACCAGTTCGCCATCAAGCCAATACCGTTTGCGTTTGAGTTCACCGTCCTCGTCGTATCGTTTCTCCACGCCGTGGAGGGTATCCTCACGAAACGGCATTTCGGCTTTTAAAGTACCATCCTCGTAGAACAAACGAGCCGTGCCGTCGACCTTGCCGTTTTCACACGGGACCACTTTTTTCTTTTTGCCGGTCTTCGGCCAGTACTGGATCATTTTACCCTCACGCTTCCCTTTCTTATAGGGAACAACCTGCGTAAGTTTGCCTTCCTGGCTGAAACTTTTGCTCACGCCTTCTTGTTTCCCGTGCACGTAGGGTACTTTCGCCATCACCTCGCCGTCCGGGTAAAAAACCTGCACCGTTCCGTGCACCTTCCCTTTCACCCAGGGGATAGTTTTTTGAACATACCGCTTGTGTCGAGTGCTCCGCGAATAAACTTTTTCAGTTCCGTGGCGAACCCCTTCTTCCCACAGGATTTCGTGTTTCAGTCCTCCACCTCCTTCGCCCCCGCCAGCATAGAGTTTCTCCAAACCATCTTTCTTACCATCGGGACCAAGCATAACCATCCGGTTAATCCTATCGTCATATCCCCCATAGTTCATATTGAGGAATTTGCCAATGAATATTTTTGCCGTATGGTCTTCGGGAAGCTTTTTCATAAACTTCTCGATCTGGCGGATAATTCCGGCCGGTCCCTGCCTCTGATGAAAATCGCGGGGGATCTCATCACCTTTCTCCAAGATGATTGTCCGATGGCCTTTATTAGGTTTCTTCTCTCCTGACTCTTCCTTTTTCTTCTCTTCAGCGGTCGAAAACGGTAACAAACCGCCAGCGATGCTTAAAGTCAGAATGATGTAAAATAAAACTTTCCGCATTTTTTACCTCTTGGCATTCAGAACGGAAGCGAAAGTCACTTTCCTCCATGACCATATATTATACGGTAATTATGGGCTCGTACGAAGAGAGGTCCGTAACTTTCGGCATCAGGAGGCTGATTGGGCGCCGCCCGCACCCCCCCTTCACTTTCGAGATCTTGCAGGGCAAATCCGAGGCTTTTCCGGCTGCCTCCTGCGCTTCCAACAACTTTTCCGCGCCGCCAGTCGCTGTCGCCAGGCACCCCACTGAAATCAACTTTCTTCACAATATCTACAAGCTTGAGCTTATTCTTGCCTCCATATATCCGCTCCGCATCCAGGATATAAAACCGTTCCCGTATATCCTCATCTCTCTCG